>JAYVPD010000203.1:0-16925 GCA_043757515.1 Pseudobdellovibrionaceae bacterium | reverse complement strand
ATTTGCTCTACATACATTTTGTTTTTAAGCCCATAGATTTGAGCATCCTTAGAGCGAGCCTGATCGCTATATCTCTCTTCGATATTATTTTTAAAACTATCCCCTTCACCCATCATTCGATCTTCGAGCGCGGCATATCGGTCATTAAATTTCTCGCGAGTTTTAGAAACTTCATTTTGCAACAATTCATCGCGAGTTTGTAAATTTTCACTATTTTGCTGGTTTAACGATTCAACCGTAGTCATGAAGCGACTGTCCGATTCGGCTTTTTGCCTATGATTTTCTTTTTTATATCCATCTATTTCGCCCGAATAGAATCGCTTTAGCATCATTTTCTCATCTGCTGCTTTCTGCCTCTCCTCCATACTGCTGGCTACCAATATATTTTTGTCTTTTTCATGGGCCGTTCTTAATTTTCTTTCTCTTGTTGCCAAGGTATCTTGCATCGTTTGACGGCTACTCTGATGCAGATCATTAATCGCTTGATCCCGAACTGCCAATTCATCTGAAAATTTTTGTTTAATTTCTTTCTTCTGCCCTTCAACTACTTTTGCCTGGTGTGATTTTTCAGATTCAAAAGTGTCGACTACTCGTTCCTTCTCTCCTTGGGTGTCTTCCATTTTTTTGCGCATTTGGCTGTTGTATACGCTGCGAACATCTTCGATTTTTTTCTGGTTGTTGCGATCTTGTTCAGTCAATCTATCGTAAAACTTTCCCTGCATATCGTTCATGCGGGATTCATAGGCTTCTCTGGTTTCTTTCAGTTCTTCGTCATGTTTTTTTTGATTTCGCTTAATTTCAGCATTCTTTTTCTTTACAGTCTCACCCTCACGAGTGTCATACTCGTCTTTCAGGTCGGCCAGGCGGCTTGTCTGCTGCTCGCGATCAGATCGTGAAATAGGCATTATATCCCTCCTGGATATACTTCTATTTTAATTGAGTCTGTAAGTTTTTATGATCCTATTTTTGAAAAAACGATAAAATAAGACTTCGGTCTGTATCATAACGATCGACAAACAGCGAGCTACCGCTCAAAAACCTTAGCAAAATAGGCCTGCTTTTGTTTTTGCAGTGCCAACCTAGCCTTTTCCCTATTTTGTTTTCTTTGCTTTTCTGCAAGCTCGTCACTGGCAACTGATCGATCGACTAGGTTTTTATTTAGCTCAATGGCCCACGAAATATAGTTTTCGTGCTTTGGTTTAAACTCATCTAAATAAGCCACAGCTTGCACCTTGTTCAATTTTTTTGCTTTCACATAGCGAACCAGATGGTCTTTCAAATTTATAGCCTGAAGGGGCTCGATTTCGATTGTGTCTGAAACAGAAAAAGTGGCTTGGAACCCTTCCGTAATCTCAAATCGACCCAATTGAAAATTGCCTTCAAGTACATCTACCTTTAGTTTTCCCTCTTCCCCAAAAAAAAGATAAGCTCCTTTCTCTAGTGATACCGTGTGCCCTTTAACTTGCACAGTTGATTTACTTTCTATTTCAAATAAAACAGTGCCATATACCCATTCGATAGTGCCTTTTTCTTTTTTCAAGAGAGTATTGTTGGCCAAAAAAAGTTTCAGATTCAGGATTTCTAACGACGATTGCTTTTTTACAGTGCCAAAATGACAGGACGATTCCCCCAACTTTAAACAACCTTTAGGAAATTCTACGACTCCAATGCTCAAAGAGTGAAAAAGGATTGTAAAAAAGAAAGCACCGTATTTTTTCATACTATTCTTCTATACGCGCGATACGAAGCGCGGCCTCAGCCGTGAGGTTCTTGTCTTTAAATTGATTTTGAATAATCTTGTAAATGGAAAGAGCTTCGGCATTTTGATCTGCCTTTTCACTAATTTGACCAAGGCGAAGCAATGCATAGCCTGTCATAATATGGTCGGGAAATTGACTCATTAATTTTTCAATCGAATGAATGGCCTTATCATATTGGCGATTTAAAAAATAGGACTCACTGGCAAAAAAAGCAATTTCTGGAACCAAACTACTTTGCGAGTTCTTATTTAAAAATTTCTCTGCCATTTCAGCAACTTCAAAATATTTTTTTTCCCGAAAGGCTTTCTTAATTTTTTCCGCTTCTAGAAGGCTCATATCAATGGCAGGAATCGATGCTGGACTTCGCAAATGAGATCGCAAATCACGAACCGCAAGACTTGAAGTCGGGATTTGTTTATCTTTTTCAAGTATCGCCAAAGTCGCCGCTTTTACTTCCTCGAGTTGCACTTTAACGACTCTCAATTCAAACTCTTTCTTTTCCAAAAGCTCTGAATCGTCTTTTGGACGATCTAAAACGGCCTGCTGCTGATCAAAGTAATTAGATGATTTGTAATACACAATGGTCAGGCCTAAAACTAAGATCAAACTAAACTGGGAAAACAAACTTATTGAAATTCTCATACAAACTAGATCGGTCGAGTCTAGCTAGACTTTAGAACAAGCCAACCTATCCAAAGAAATAATTTTAAAACAACTTCAGCCGATATAGAAACAAAGGTCCTGTAAAGAAAATTGACACTTTCTAAAGAAAGATTTCAAGAATTTTAGAATAGATACCTTTGAAAGGTTCCCGAGCATAGTACTCTTTTTGACTTAAAAAATAGTCTTTCAAAACGACCTTCTCATCTATCATGCTTTTATAGATAAGGTCTTCACACATAATAAATGCGGCGCTCAATGGAGAAATTTTGAATGGAGGCAGTCCCATTGGAAACCCTCGACCATCAGGCCTTTCGTGGTGCTGCCTGATAATAACATCAACGCCGCTGGGACACATTGGCCAGTTCAAGGTCAACTGAGCCGCCTCTACGGGATGCGAAAATAATTTATTCCCATCAGAGGTTTCTTTTAACGACATCATTTCATCGGCCATTAAAAGGGTTTGCTTGTCGGCGAAAAGATCATCATCCAGTTCTATATCATGCAGAATGGCCGCAAAGGTCAATTTTTCAGTAGTTCCTTGCGATTCCCAATTCATCCTTGAAGCTACTTCTGTAAGCATATAGGTCAGCAAGATTGTGTGGGAAGCCAATTTTTTATTCTTAGAATGCTTTAGCATTTCACTCAATTTAGCGAAATTTGGCTCAGATTTGACTAAGTTTAAAACATTAGAAATATTTTCTTGTGCCAACGCAATCACCGCCGGTGACCAACCAAAAACTCGGGAGGCTTTCCCTATTAGCGCAATGTCATCAGCTAGAATATCAAATTTTTCCTCTTGTTTAACTTTTTCCCACGCTAGGCGCGAAAAAACGCCTTTTCTGTACTCTCGAATAAAATTCTCAAATTCAATTTTTTCAATATAAAGTTCATCTATAGATTTATCAGAAAATCGTTTCAATTCAGCTTCATTAAACTCGGTGCCTGGATGCAATACTTTTACGAATTTTTCGCTCGATATTTTTAGATAAATGGAGGTGTTGATTTTGAATAGACGCTGGAGTGTTCGGATATCAACGGGTATATAATCTTTGAATTTCCCACTAGCCGGTTTAATTCCGGTTTGAATTTGAATGATTCGATTGCAAACATCTTTGTCAGAAAAGGGCTTATCAATATGATAAAAATGCGAAGCTCCAACAAACTGCTTATGTTTTTTAGGATCTTCAGAGGTAACCAAAATAAAAGGAACGGTTGGAAATTTTTTTCTGACATCTAAAAAAAACTCACCGCCATCTCTAACTGGCATATTGAAATCAGAAAAAATAAAATCTACCGTTCGCAATATCGCTAATTTTTCAAGCGCCTCTTTGCCATTTTCAGCCAACGTGATTTCAGCTTCAGGGAACTCTAGCGAAATAAAAATTTGAAGGAGGTCCGCTACGTCCACTTCATCTTCAACAATCAGAATTTTCATTACTTTCAGAATAAAAATAATTTACTGATGCGTCCACCGGATTAAACAATCCTAGACTTAAAACCTAGGCCCACAAAGGAATCCAGCCAAGACTAAAGACGATCGAGTTTGCTCTTAAAAGTCTCTGGCAAGTTTTCAATTACCTCAAGCATTTCATAGTAAAACAGATCAAACGAGGCTGTTCCAATTTTTTTGTTTATCAAAGAAACAACGAATTCTAAATTAATAAATTTGCCCTTATAACCTTTGTAAATTTTCTCGCCAAGAAGCGAGCCTAATAAATTAGCACATCTGATATAACTCGAGTTGCGCCTGATTTCCATTTTGTTTCTCAGCACTGGGCGTCCGGATAAAATCATAATTTCGCGAGTTTTTTGAAACAAAGCCAATTTTAATGGTTCTTTTTTAATTTCTTTAGTATCAGAATCCAAAATTCGTTTTCTAATATCAGCAATAGTTTCTGTTTTTCGTTTAGGATTAATTAGTTTAGAACCGAAATAACTTATTGCCTCGATCCAAATCAGACTCAAAAAGTGCTCGGGCAAGACATATTTAATGTCTTTTATTTTATTTAACTGAAAATAAACATATTGCATTGCCAATGACGATGCCTGATTGATCGTTGACCGGCCAAGATAGCCAAATCCTAGCCGTGGAATATAAAACGTTCTCTCTTCTTCGATTAGCATTTTATAAAAACTATACTCATCTCGGGTCGTATTTGAATGAAGCCGTTTTAAAAATGAAAAATCAAAAGATGAATACACGCTTAAGTTTTTTGAATTTATATTTACCTTTAGTTCTTGGGAAATGAGCCTGATATATTGATCGATATAATCAGTAAAATCTAAAGATTCGTTTTCAATTTCATGATCGTATTTGTTTTCCAAATACATCAAATGAGATTGCCATTTAACCCAGGGAGGCACATTCATAACGCAATATTCATTTTGATTAAACTTTACAACATCAATATCGTCTTCTTTGTTCAAGTCCATCAGTTCAAAATAAATCTCATCGATATTTTGGAAAATTTTCAGATATTTGACGCCTTTTTTATCAAAACCCTTCATCAATGTTTTAGAGGCCATGTGAGACTCACCATACATAACAAAAATGGGACTTGCTGACATCTCATAACACTCTGACAATATCTGGTTTGCTATTATGTCACGTTTTTTTAAAGAATCTTTTAAATTTCTATGTTTCACGTCGTTTAGGGCGATAATTTGAATTTTATTTTTTTTTGCCCAATGAAAAATCTCTTGATAATTTTCCCAGGGAAACCCCCAGCCTTTTTTCCATGACACTTTTTTAAGAAATTCCTCTTCCGAAATCTCGTCGTTCAAATACGAATCTAAATATTTCTGATGTTGGTGAGCAATACACTCAACCGCAAGGCGAAATGATTTAAGCTGGATGTTTTTTAAAATTCGCAAGTGGGACCGCTGGGACTGATGCAGGGAATGAAAATCGCCCATAAAAATGAGTTTGTTTTTTCGGATAGCATCAAAAAGATCATCGCGTTTTGAGATCTTCCACGTTCGATGATTTAAATAGTCGTAATTTTTTTTATATTTATTGATTTCTGATTGCGGGTTTCCCGACCTCAAATTAACTTGATTTAGGACATATTGATAAAGGTCTCGTTTGATTTGGACCCTATCGCCGCTCCTCGTCACTAAACATCTCCAAGAAATTGAATTTCATTTCAGCACCATTTTATGGTCTCATTAAGAAATGGAAACAAAAAGTAAAAAATTAATTTTCATCGCGTTTTTATCAACTTTATCGGCCATTGGACTTCATGTCTATTTATCCTTCAAGTATTACAGCTTAAAATTTGGAATGGATTCATCCAATGCCTGTAACATAAACGAACGATTCAATTGTGATGTCGCATCGACCAGTCAATTTGCCGATATTTTTGGAGTCCCAATGGCCATGCTTGGGGCCCTGACCAACACAGCACTTGTGATCCTAATGCTGAACTGGTTTTTAAATTCAAGCGAAAGCAAACGTGCATTTAAAATTGGCTATTTTTTATCATTATTTATTTTTGCTGTTTCCGTTGTCATGGGCACTATTTCGGTCCTTTACCTCAGCAGCTACTGCCCTTTCTGTTTGGCAGCGTATGTGCTTTCTGCCATTACTTTTGCGTGCCTTCATTTCATCACTGACAAAACCCCTACATTTTCAAATTTAGTACCTGGACTGTTTGTAGAAAACCGTGGAACCTTGTACCTCTTTGTAGCCATTCCATTACTGGGCCTTTTTATCAATTGGAACATAAACAAGGGCTTTTCAAACGAGCGGCTGCAAGTTTATATCAGCGACAGTCTCAGTTCATGGAAAACTAAAGAAACCGTCACCTTTGACGGCCAACACGGAATTTCCAAGGGACCCGAAACATCGTCATTTGTAATTGTCGAGTTTGCTGACTACCTATGCCCACATTGTAAGCATGCCGCCGGTCCCTTAAAAACATTTTTAGGCTCCTACACAAATGCTAGACTAGTTTTTAAACCCTATCCGTTGGATGGAACCTGCAACACAAGTCCGGGCCTAAAAGGCGAAGGCGACGGCATTCGCTGTCGGCTGGCTTTTGCCAGCTATTGCGGTGAAAAGTTATTTAAAGAGGGTTTTCAATACCACGAATTTATTTTTGAAAATCAAGAATTTTTTCACGGCGTTTCCAACATCGATGAAGTCGACAAAAAAATCTGCAGCCTAGATGAAACCCGCTGCACCCAAATGAAAGAATGCATGAGCTCTGAAGACGCCATGAACTGGGTAAAAAGCGCAGCCAAAGAAGGCGAAGACGCAAAAATTTCCGGCACCCCCACCATTTTCGTAAACGGAAAAAAACTAGACGGCGGCCAAAACTTCATGGTGTTAAAAGCACTCTACAGCTCACTTCAATAAAGAACACCTGCGCAGCAAAGGCCAAGAAATAAAACTCCGAAGCCAGAAGTCTGCGCTTAGGCCGTATTTCAAAACAATAATATTCAAAGATACCCAAATCTAATTCGGGGAAAGTTCTTCCCTATAGAAATAGAACCTCCGTCGCACCACGATGGTGTACTAAGACGGTGAGGCCACGATGGCCGTGTTCTATTTCTATAGGGAAGAACTTTCCCCGAATTAGATTTGGGCTAGCTTTCGACCATGATTTTTTTTTGGAAAACGCCCTAAGCGCAGACTTCTGGCCGAGCCTCAGAGTTTTAGATAATCCAGAGCCAAGTCAACCCAGTGCCCACAGGTTTCTTCAATAACAACAAAACTAGTAACCGCCAGCCCTCGATAGATTTCAAGCACGAACCAAGAAATCAGCACACACAAAGCCGCCACCCAAACCGCTTGAACGACATAGATAGTACTTCGAGCATCTTCTAAGGATAAATCTTTCTCGATTTTTTCAATTTTTTTAAGCATAAATACGAGCTCATTGAAATGCTCTTTGAACCTCTCGCGCAATTCTTGCTGTTTTGCTCGGGTCAATTGACTGATACCTGGAAAATTGCGTTTGGCTTTAATGGCGTAAATTAAATCAATCGAATGATTAATATAACGCTCGATGCGTTTATTAAACGTTGGGTAAACACTTTCTGTAACAAAAAACTCACGAAGATCTTCGATCGTTTTTTCGTACTGTTCATCTAAAATTTGGGTCAATATTTTATGCCTTAATTGGTCGCCTTTGCCTAAATCCGCGGGATTAATTCCCATTTCGAAAATTCGTTTAGATTCGTTTTCAGGTGAAAAACCGAGCTTAAATTGACCCATGTTAAATGTTTCGGCCTTTGTCCAGAATGACTTTAGTCTAGATTTAGGACCTTGGATTGTGATTGGATACCAATTTGATACAATAAGTTATGGATACAACTAACGTCTTTCATTCAAATGCAGTACATATCGACAAAAAAACAACTGAATCCTCGACTAAACGACCGCTGATTCCAAATAATCAGCACTCGCTGGAAACCCTACTATCCATTCAAGATCAGAATAATGAAAAACTTAAGGTTACTTTACGAAGACTGTCCATTTATGAAAATGAAATTCACGAGCTCAAGAAAAAAGCGGACGAATTTAATCACGAAAAATCAAACTTAGGTGATCAAATTTTTGTTCTTAGAGACAAAGACAAAGCCTCTAAAGCGGCGATCGAATCGCTAAATGAACAGCTCGAAATACTTGACGTAAAAAACACGCTTTTAAATGAAAAAGTGCACACACAAACTTTGGAGCTCAATCGTCTTCATAAATATCAAGAAAAAATTAAAACGGAAGTTAAACCTTATTTTTCACAGTTGAAGGATTACTCCAGGTCCCTAGAGCAGCAGCACAAACGCGTTGTTGATAATTTAGAGCAAAAAGAATTAGCGCTAAAGGAATTGCGCAAACAAATGAACGAACTAGTCAAAAATTATCAAGCTCAGATGGACACCGATAATTTGAACTTAAGCAAAGTTACCGAATCGTTTGAAAGTGAAATTTTCACGTTAAAAAATGAAATTTCTGATCTCCAAAATCGACTTGAATTAAGCGAACGCATGGCGGCCCAGAATCAAGAGTATTACAATCGTTATTTGGAATCCGAGAACCAAAGGATAGAACTTCAGCGACAGATCGATGTTAAAAATCAGGAATTGATAACGACTACGGAAAGTTTCAAAATCAAAGAGTTGGATTTAAAAAAATTCAATTACAAACACGATTCTGAAAACAAAGACCTTAAGATTACTTTGAATATATTAAACACTGAAAATCTAGAACTTACCCAAAAATACTTGGATATAGAGCAGCAACTAGAATCCATGAAGTTTTTGTGGAATCAAAAAAACAAAGAAACCGACAAATTAAAGTCGGCTCTAGAATCTTTGGAAACTATTAATTTAGAATTAAGTAAACAGCTCAACGCTAAAGGTTAGATGTATCAGTAGAGTCGGGTTTTACAATGCCCGGATTGGTCTCCAGCCACTCGTCTTCAATTAATTCTGCTGACACTGTGGGCATTGGACTTACAAAATCAAACGCTAAATGTGGATAATTGAACGACTTAACTATTTTTTTAAAGTCTTCACCTAAGCCATTTATTTGAAAATTAATGACGCCCATAACGGCCGCTTCATTCATTGTTGAAAAAAAATGCAATATGCCGTTTGAACCAACAAACGTTAAGTTTTTTAAATCAAAACAGACTCGTTGGTTCCTAAATTCGGTCAGCAATACATTTCGCAAATAATTGGTTTTCATTAAATCTAATTTACCTTTAAAGGTAATAAGATGCCCATCTTCAAGTTTTACAGCTTCAGTCTTCATAGCGCTCCTTGCTTTTGCTATCTATCGTCGAACTTTCTAATTCTCAGGAGCCGAGTTTTTGGGTTTTCCAATTATTTAGACGAAAGATTTATCTAGACATAACTAGCCAAAAATGATGTCATTTCCCCAGTTATATGCGCCACTTACCTGTTTTTTTTTATTCAATTTATTTGTCTGTTTAATTTTTAGGCCAGCACTATCCGAGACTATTAGCGCCAAAATTCAAGGACTAGTTATCCAAGCTGATAGTCTGGATCGAGATGAAAATGAAGTCGTTGATATTCGAGGCGGCGTTCAAATCATATACAAAGACTATCACATTAAATGCGACCGAGCCAAAATTTACCTAAAAACCAAACGCGTCTATATGAGCGGCCGTGTGGTTATGACTCAATCAAAATCCACGATTGGTGGCGATCAAATTTGGTTTGATTATGAATCCAATACTGGTTTGATTTCTAAAGGCTTCGTTCAATCTGGAAATGTAATTTTCGAAGGGGAACTAATCAATAAAACCGGCGAAAACGACTACTATGTTTTGAAAGCTGATTACACAACGTGTAACAATTGTCCGGCCTCTTGGAGTTTTGAAGGATCACAAATCAGGGCCGAACTCGGTGGCTATGCCTATATTAAAAATTCGTTCTTAAAGTTCGCCTCCATTCCCGTTTTTTGGCTTCCCTATTTGATTGTGCCTTTGAAAAGTGATCGCCAGACAGGCTTATTGACCCCCGAATTTGAATCCTCACAGGCCGGAGGCTTGACGGTTTCCCAACCATTTTTCTGGGTAATGTCACGCAATGAAGATCTCACGTACACCTTAAAAAATTACGAGCTTAGGGGAGCTAAGAGCTTGCTTAACTACCGCTACGCCTTGAATTCAAATAGTTTCGGGGAGTTCAATGGAGCTTGGCTGAAAGACAGAGTTTTTCAAAATGAAGATCGAGTGAATACCTTTCGCGGTCCAGAAGATCGCGGAACTAGTTTTAATCGTTGGTTTTTAAAATATGAACACTATGTGCAATTGCCAGACGAATACATTCACCGCCTTCAACTCAACAATGCGAGCGATTTGCAATACCCAAAAGATTTCCCAAGGGAAACTCGAAATCATTATGAGCCAACTTTTGAAAATCGAATGAGTCTGACTAAAAATTTTGAAAATTTACATTCTGATGTGGATATTGGGTACCATTTGAACATGTTAAAAAGCGATCCTCTTTCAGGAAATGATGAAAGTGTTCACCGCGTACCTGAAATTCGAGTATCAAAGATGATTCAACCTGTGACAGAAAATT
Source organism: Pseudobdellovibrionaceae bacterium (assembly GCA_043757515.1). Classification (GTDB taxonomy): domain Bacteria; phylum Bdellovibrionota; class Bdellovibrionia; order Bdellovibrionales; family Bdellovibrionaceae; genus UBA2316. Next base: position 6,444 of record JAYVPD010000203.1, on the reverse strand, counting down.
CAGGTTTGCTTTACAGTTGGGATTTAAATTATCTTAACCTGGCCAGAGCGGGAAAAAGTTATGATGACATGACCTACGACACGACTAAGAAACTCAGATTCCCGACGAACTCGTGTAATTCTCCAAATTATGACAGACGCCCGGAGTGCAGTTTAATTAGTGATGGAACATTTAATCCTTACGTAGATTTGATTAGAACAGGTCAAAGGTTAGATTTTAAGCCGACCCTTAGTTATCCAATTAATCTGAGTGACACAGTCGATATTATGCCCAAACTAGTTTATCGGGAAACCCAATATCAATTTCAACTCGATGACGAATATTCAAAATTATATCGTCGCTATTTAAAAACTGAAGTCGCGGCCCGAACACAAATGACCCATATCTATTCATTTTCTGATGAACTCAAAGGCACAAAACTGAAGCATGAAATTATTCCCCAAATTACTTACACAAAAACACCTTGGGTGCAGCGGCCGACCCATCCGTTTTGGGGTTTTGATAAAGACAATCAATCAGAAATTCCGTTTACCAGCCAAGATGAAATTTCTGATGGCCAATTGGCCAGTCCCTTTGGACTTCAATTTGATTATTTAGATCGCAGTCTAGATCGTGAAATTGTGACTTTTGCGGTCTTACAGCGCCTAACAGAAAAAAAATGGGATGGAAATGCAACGTCCTATGCTCAGCGTGCCTCGCTGTATCTTTCGCAGTCCTATGACGTCTACCAAGCAAGTTTAAACACACCTAACAAACAACCTTGGTCAAATTTGACTGCCTATTTAAACGTAAATTTAGATGCGATTTCGACTTCTACCTCGTTCTTTTACTATCCCTATCAAAAAGTTACCAATCTACAATCCAGCGTGCGACTTACCAATACTTTAGGAAATTTTTATGAACTCACGTTCACACGATCCTATGCGATTACTCCAGGCGAAGACGTCAAGACCGATTCGCGGACAGAAAATTACATGTTTCGCACGGGCTTAATTACCAAATATTTTAATTTAATGGGTCAGTTTGTTTACGATGGAAATTGGCTCAATAGCGAAAACAACAAACGCATTCGTTCATGGGCCTACGTGAGCCAATTTAAACCCCCAGGCGATTGCTGGCTGATAACCCTAGCGCAGGGACAGGTGGCTTCAGGAACCCAAGAAATTAAACTTTCATTTGAGTTTACATTCGATGGCAATTCAAAGCCACCATTGACAGTTGAAGCCTTAGATCAGTTCATAAATTAGATTAGATTATTTTATCATTAAAAAAAACAGTGATCTCTAATTTTGAAATATATTGATTAAAATCTGTATACAATTCGAGTTTCAAGATTGCCATCAAGCGACGGTATAAAAAAATACTGAATACGTTTTTCATTTATCACTACGTCGTCTTTAGCCGGTTTTCCTTGCTGATTAATCATAAAAATCCCATACGCAATTCCACCATAAAGCCCCAGTGACGATCCTCGAGCAATATTGCCAAAGCTCTCATTCGGTTTTTTTTCAAAAACTAAACTCGCTAGCCCCAAACCTGCCCCAGCGAGAGTTCCATAGCCACAGGACTGTAAAAATTGTTTTAGCTCTTGGCCAAATGACACTTGCGAAAATAATACGAAAAGAGCGAGAAGTAGTTTTAATTTCATTCCCTTAAATTGTCTCAACAAACGTTTTCGATTTCAATAAATAAAATATCCCTATCACCAGATACTAGTGCCAATTCTAAAACCACATCACCCTTAAAGCGCTGTTGAAAATAGTGAAAAGCCAGAATGAGTCGATTTCTTTGCTTTTTCGTTAACCGATAGGAAACAAAATCCCAGTTGGCGATGGTTTTAACCTCAATTATCCGAAGGAGTCCTACTTTACCAAAAACCAAGTCCACTTCAGCAAAGGGAGTTTTATAACGTTGGCGCAGCAACTGCCAGCCCTGTTTTTTAAGACACTCCACTACGGCTTGTTCTGATTTCAATCCCTTAATATGCTCAAAGTACATTTTTTAAATATCTGCACTAAAGACTCCGCACCAGCCTTCCTTTTTCGCCCTATCCAAATCCGCCGTTCCTGACCAAACATTGAACAGTCAGGTAAATATTACGAGAGTTCCATTTTCTTAAGCTAATATTTTCATTTTGAAATACAATCGGACGCGAAATTAAACCATCGAGCCCAACCCCAATTAAAAGGAAGACCCAATGAAAAAAACCATTCAAGCCTTTGTTTTGATCGCATTAAGCCAATTATTTTTAGGCACAACAACTCATGCCGAGCCTCATGGCGATGAAGGCCAACAGATATGGACTCATTGTGCAAATGAAGGCGAAATTTGTAAAGTTCCAGGAAACGCACGAATGTTCCGTTACGGTGCTTCAGGAAAATATGTTGAAATTCCGGTTGGCGATCGCAGTGGTCGAATCTATTCAGGTGATGTAACGTGCACTAATAAATCGTTTGGAGATCCGGCTTACAAAGTGAATAAGCAGTGTTACTATCTAATTCCCGAGCGTCATCGCACACCTGGATTACAATTTTGCGCACAAGAGGGCGGCGTTTGTGATGCCCCAGCTGGTAGTGTTGTAGTTTATGGAATTACTGGCCGCTATACTGAACCGGTTCGTATCAGCCGTCCAATCCGTTGTGGATTGATTTCCTTTGGCGCAGATCCAGCTGTCGGCACCGTTAAATCGTGCTTTATTGTTAACGATTAATTTTCCGCACTATATTCTTTACTGTGTTCTTTAACGCCTTTGAACGAACGGCGATGCAAAGGCGTTACTCCCAATCGTGCAATCGCATCCCTATGGGTTTGCGTCGCATAGCCTTTGTGTTCATGAAAACCAAAACCAGGGTATTCCTCGTTATAATTTTTCATCAGTGCATCTCGATGAACCTTAGCAACTATAGAGGCCGCAGAAATCACTGACACCCATGAGTCCCCTTGGATGATAGCCATTTGATCATAGCCTTCTAAATTATCAACAAACTGATTGCCATCAACTAAAACCACTTTGCTTGAAGTTGGTGGTAATTTTAAATTTAAAATGGATCTCTTCATCGCAAGGAGCGATGCCCGCAAAATATTAATTCTATCAATTTCACTTTGATCAGCCATTCCTAAAGAAAAGGTACAGAGGGAACGAATTTGTGCAGACATGTCTTCACGCTTGGATTCACTTAATGTTTTGGAATCTTTAAACGAAGCCCATTCGTCATGGGCGGCAGAAAATAAAACGGAGCCGGCAATCACCGGACCAGCTAAACAGCCGCGACCGACTTCGTCGACTCCGATTATGTGATCATATCGAAGATTGGCCCAATCCAATGTAGCGGCTTGGGCTGCACTTAGTTTAAGTAGTTTTTGTTTCACTTTTAACAGCAGCCGCAGATGACGATGAAGTTGCTAGTTCAGAATCAATACGAGCCGCTTTACCATCAAGGTCTCTTAGGTAATAAAGTTTTGCGCGACGTACTTTACCAGTTGCCAATTTTTCAACTCTTTCAACAAGAGCACTTCTGTAGGGGAATGTTCTTTCAACGCCCACACCTGAAGAAATTTTTCTTACAGTGAACGCTTTTGCAGCACCAGAACCTTGGATTTTAATTACAACGCCCTTGTAAACCTGAGTTCGTTCTTTTTCACCCTCTTTTACTTTAACGAATACGTTAACAGTATCGCCAGATGAAAAATCGTCCATTTGTTTAGTGATTGGCTTAGCTGTTAATCGTCTGATTAAAGCTTTACCTGTTTTATCACCAAGAGTTGTTTTAGTCTTTTTTGAAGAGGATTTTGCCATGGTACTGTTTCCTTTTTTTTGAGAACTATGAGAGCTACCACGGTCCCAATAAACGGTCAAGACAGATACTCACGGCCGAGCGAACTGAAAGATGCCGAAAATCCTTCGGTGGGGCGCCTCGAATACTCTCTAACACGTAATGACAATTCACCATGAATTCGTCGGTCAAACCATAACCTGTCCCAAACACTATGAATACAGCGTTTTTTTCATCAAAAAGTAGCTCGCGAGCCCCTTCAAATGTCAGAGGTTTGGCTCCATTTACGGGACGTGCGTGGGTCGCGATAATGATAGGCTCTTGCCCAGCCCACAGTGTATTTTTTTTCCAGTCCGCCATGGCTGCTTCGATACTTTCAGCAGCCTTCGTATTAGCCAAGGCCACTTTGCGAGAGGCATTGTATTTGGACCCCTGCCCGACCGCCCAGTGATCCAGGATTCGCTCTACAAACATCAATTGCTCTTTAAACGGATGAACTAAGTAATAGCGTTCAACCCCGTAAACCGTCGCTGCGCGAGCAATATCGTGGATGTCAAAATTAGTGATGTTAGTTGCAACGATTTTTTTATCTTTGTCCACGATCGGATAGTGAACAAGGCCAATTGCTACTTTCGGAACATAGGGCGTTTTTTTGGTCTCAATACCTGAACTCATCTAATCCAGCTCCTGAATCCGAGATTCCAAGTGCTCAAGGCCTGCTGATTTTTTATCTTCAATTGATAATCCATTGTAAAAAGCTAAGAGCCGATTCTTATCGCGCCATTTTTTCCCCAGAGCGGACTCAGAATCAATCGAATCCAGCAAGGCTGGTCGCTTTTTAAAGGTTACTAAAACCGACATCCATTGCTCAAAATCTTCAATTTTTAAGTGATGGCCGCTGGTCAACGCATCGGGAACTTTCAAGTCATTCCAAACTTGCGGTCGAGTGTAGCTGGGCGCCTCAAGCAATCCATTTGCAAACGAGTCCGCAGACAAAGACACATCATTTCCAAGCACTTTGGGAATATGCCGTACAACCGCGTCCATAATAATTAAGGCCGGCAATTCACCGCCACTGACGACATAATCACCAATTGAAATCTCTTCGACATCATAATGGACCAAAATTCGCTGATCGATGCCCGCATAACGTCCACATAGAAAACTAATTGCTGGATAGGTAGCTAAGCTTTTTGCTTTTTCTTGAGTCAACACGGCCCCTTGAGGCGAAGGGAAAAGAATTTTTGTACCCTTAACGGATTCAAGAGCTTTTCCTAAAATATCGGGTTTCATCAGCATGCCATCTTGGCCACCAAACGGTTTATCATCGACTGTTTTATGCTTATCAGTAGTAAACTCTCGTAAATTCGAAACTGAAAACTGCACGTGCTGATTTTTAATGGCTTGGCCAACCACCCCAGAACTTAAACTTCCAGAAATCAATTCTGGAAAAATAGTTAAAAAATTAAATAACACGATTGATATCCATTAAATCGGTTGGAAAATCCATAATCACAGCGGATTTTTCAAAAATGATTTCAACTAAAAATTCATCTACAAATGGCACTTCATAAGAAAAACCATCCTTGGAAATAACTAGTAAATCCTGAGATCCATTAGACGTAAACGATGTGATTTTCCCCAAAGACACGTCGTCTTCGCTGCGTACTTCGAAATTTAAAATCTCTCTTAAAAAAATAGTTTCGCCCGGATCAGACACAAAATGTTCGTCATTTGTGAAAACTATAGAACCTTTAAGTTCTTCTGACTGATTGCGATTGTCGATGCCTTCAAATTTGATCAAGGCGCCATCTTTAAAGGGTCGAAAACTGGAAATTTTATGATCAACCTGCTGATTGTTTTTTTTAGGAATCTCAAGCAATAGATTAATACCTTTTTCTAGCCAGCTAATATCCTTCGCAAAAGACAAAAGATAAACCTCTCCTTTAAGCGAGTGGGCATCGATGATTTTACCTACTTTTAACAATTCGGTCGTATCTGATGAGTGAGTCATGGCGGTATAACTACCTGAAAAAAGAGCAAAAAAAAAGGCCCCAGAGAGGCCTTTAGAAATTTATATACAAAAATTCGAACTATTCGATGATATCTAGGTGATAACGTTTGTTAAGCTTAGTTCCCGCTGCCCGGATGATAGTTCTCATCGCTGCCGCCGTTTTACCTTGTTTTCCAATTACTTTCCCAAGATCTTCTTTATCAACTTTTAATGCTAGTAATGTGGTTTGAGGACCTGGAATTTCGTCAACTTCAACATTATCTGGCTTATCTACTAGAGATTTTGCCATATGCTCTACTAATGCTCTTAAGCTGTCCATTGTTATCTCCTTCAATCTGAGCGCCACTTTACCAATTTAAAATACACCAACTAGAATCTTCCAGATCTGAATCCCACCGCGGTATTTTTAAATATCGTCGATTTTATGACCCACTTAGTAAATTAAACACTGGGTCGATAGAAATTTTCAAGTTTTATTTTACAGCCTGGGCTAGTTTCACAACATGCTTAACTCGAGCAGACGGCTGCGCGCCTTTTTTTACCCACTCGGCATACTTGGCTAAATCCATTTTTACTTTAACATCTTTTCCACGAGGAGTTGGCACATAACTACCTAATACTTCAATGAATTTACCTTTAACAAATCGTCGCTGATCG
>JAYVPD010000202.1:0-17023 GCA_043757515.1 Pseudobdellovibrionaceae bacterium | reverse complement strand
ACAAATTGGACCCATTTTCTACTAAAATGGCTCAAGTTTGATACAAAAGTGACGATGAATGATACAATAAATGAATATTTTATAGAAGAGTCCGAAGTCGTTTCTGGATTTAATTTTAGGGGGTAATTGTGGGAAAAGTAATTGACATAGTAGATCGAATTAAGACAACCAAGCGTGCGCCAAATACGGCCCGCAGCAAAGCCCCAGTTTTAGATATTACTGAGGTCAGAAAAGAGATGATCAGCAGCGAACGTCGTATTGTTAAACGAACTATTTTAACTGAATTTATAGGTGCTTTTGTCATTCTTCCTGATCAGGGGCTACTGCGAGTTTCCGTCTATGATATTTCAGACAATGGAGTTGCCTTTGATATTGATACTGAAAAGACTATTTTTAAAGAAAACGAAGAAGTAGCTATGCGCGTGTATCTTAACTATAAAACTTATTTTGGTTTTATTGTGAAAGTGCAGAATTCGCGGTTTGTACCTAGTGAAGGTGTCGTTCGTCACGGAACTCACTTTTTAAAGGGAACACTAAATGACGTTGCACTACATCATTTCGTAAAATTCATCGAAACCGTAAGCGCTAGTTTAAAAACTGATGACGGTGACATTCAAGTTTCAAATATTTCTTGATACTAGGACTCCTTAAGGTGATCCTATGGACAGGGGCTAATGCGATCTTTGCGATCCGTTAGCTAAAAACCGTCCATTTGATAATCTTGAAGAGGGGTTCCAAAAATTGAACAAAAGTAATTCAAATCCGAAAAAAACAAAAATTGTAGTCGATACCAACGTTATTTTATTTGATTCTCAAGCCATTATGAAATTTGGCGAAGTCGATATTCATATCCCAATTTCAGTAATTGAAGAAATTGATCGATTTAAAAGAGATCAAGGTGAAAACGGTCGCAATGCGCGCCAATTCAGTCGATTTATCGACGTACTTCGGGCTAAAGGATCTTTGCCAAACGGAGTTCAAATTGATGGGCATGGAGAAACATTTGTATACATCAATTCGGATTTAATGACGGGTGTACTTAGTACAGAACTAGATCAACAAAAGGCAGACAACCGTATTTTGATGACTGCGCTGGGTTTACAGAAGCAGCATCCTCGGCATAAAGTGGAATTGATTACCAAAGATATTAATTTAAGAATTAAAGCCGATGTCTATGGAATCACAGCAAAGGATTATGAACCTAACAATGCTGTCGACAATGATCTCTATGAAAAGTATCACGAGCTAGAACTGACGACAGAACAGATTGATCAGTTCTATCGTGATAAAAAAATCAGCGCGGGTGGCGCAAAATTATCGGCGAATCAGTATGTGATTATTAAAAATCCAGGTAATCCAAATCATTCGGCAGTTGGTCGCTATTCAATTGCGGAACAAATGGTGGTGCCTCTTTTGACACCTTCTGACAGCATTTGGGGAATTCATGCTCGCAACGTAGAACAAGCTTTCGCCTTGGACTGTTTACTCAATGATGAAATTTTATTTGTTTCTTTGGTAGGCAAAGCGGGAACTGGAAAAACATTGTTAGCTATTGCTGCCGGGCTTCACAAAACCTTGGATGAAGGCCGTTTCCAAAGATTACTGGTTTCGCGACCAATTTTTCCAATGGGTCGTGATATTGGATATCTTCCTGGGGATATCGAGCAAAAACTAAATCCTTGGATGCAGCCAATCTTTGATAACGTAGAGTTTTTAATGGGTGCCGACAAAAAAGCGGCCGGCCGAGCGCAGGAGCTTATTAATCAGGGAATGTTGAACATCGAGCCTTTAACTTATATTCGGGGACGAAGTATTCCGAAACAATATTTAATTGTGGATGAAGCGCAGAACTTAACTCCACATGAGATTAAAACAATCGTTACGCGTGCTGGGCGAGGCACAAAAGTTGTCTTGACTGGGGATATTTATCAAATCGATAATCCCTACGTAGATTCAGCGAATAGCGGTCTTACTTACGCGGCAGAACGGTTTAAAGGACATGCAATTGCGGCCCATGTGACGTTAACCAAAGGTGAACGATCAGAATTGGCTGAGTTAGCGGCAAACATTCTATAAAATGCGGGATTAGGTATGGCTCATAATATTCATTTCGATAAAGGCTTCAAATTTAACTTGTCGGTTCAGGTAACTGATTCGATGGTAAGAAAGTTTGCCGATATGTGTGGTGACTTTAATCCAATCCATTTAGATGACAATTATGCAAAATCAACGAGGTTTAAACAGCGAATCGCCCACGGAATGATCGTGGGCGCTTTATTTTCACGGGCATTGAATGAAAATATGGGCGAAGGTGGAATTTACTTGAGCCAAACCTTAAAGTTTCTTCTGCCTGTTTATATCGATGATACGTTGAATATGGAATTTCATGTCACGGCCATGCGAAAAGAAAAAGGCATTGCAACCGTTGAAACACTGGCAAAAAAAGCCAATGGTGACCTAGTAGTTAAAGGCGAAGCCATGGTCATGGTCGCCGATAGCATCGCTTAAAGTATTTGATGTTCATAAATCTCACTCCGTTAAAGAAATACCCAGACTTTAGAAATCTATTTTTAGGGCAATTCATTTCCTTTTTTGGCAGCATGATCAGCTACGTTGCTGTTCCTTATCAAGTTTATCATATTACAAAAGATAACTGGTATGTAGGTGCATTGGGCATTGTCCAATTGATGCCGGTGCTTATCTTTGGCATTATTGGCGGCACGATTGCCGATCGCCTAAACCGCAGAAAATTAATAATTTATTCAGAAGCAATCATGTGCCTGACCGTAACTGGATTGCTCATTAATTCCTTGATGCCAATGCCTTCTTTGAGTTTGATTTTTGTTTTGGTGGCAGTTCTGCAGTCAGTACTTGGCTTCCATCGCCCAGCGCTCGAAGCCATGACGCAAAAAATTGTTAGTAAAGACGACTATTCTTCAATAGGGGCTTTGGGAAGTTTGCGATTTTCAATAAGTGCCATTGCCGGCCCTTCATTGGCTGGTATTGTAATTGCCCAGTTTGGTATATCATCCGCCTATCTTTTTGATGTAGTGACTTTTTTAATTGCGTTGATTTTTATTTTCAAAATTAAATACAATGTGACTCCTGAAAAAAATCCCGCGAATCCGGTAGAGCAAGCCAAAGAAGGGCTGCGGTTTTCTATTTCAAAACCAGAACTAGTTGGAACGTATTTAATTGATATTGTGGCTATGGTTTTTGCGTTTCCAGTCGCTCTGTTTCCCGCGCTTTCTGAATCCTTTGGCGGCGCCAAATCCGCCGGAATTTTATTTTCATCTATGGCAGTAGGTGCATTAACGATGACACTCTTAAGTGGCTGGACTCAAAAAATTAAATCACATGGCCGGATGGTTGTAATTGCGGCTTCTTTATGGGCCGTATTTATTTGCGGGGTAGGATTTGCCGATTCCTTGTGGGGCTGTTTTCTATTTTTAGCCTTGGCCGGAGCAGCGGATATGATAAGCGGTCTTTACCGGCAAATAATTTGGAACAGAACAGTGCCAAATGAGATGCGTGGGCGCCTTTCTGGGATTGAAATGATTTCCTATATGTCAGGGCCTTTACTTGGCAATGCTCGAGCGGGCTGGGTCGCTTCGAATTATGGTGTAAGTTTTAGTTTGTGGTCTGGTGGTTTGATTTGTCTAATCATGGTAGTACTGACCGCTTTATATTTACCAAAATTCTGGAGATACTCGGCAAATGGAAAATAAATTTATTTATCGACCTGATTGGAAAATATTTTTGTTTACATTTATATTTTTTGGAATATGTATGGGAAGTTTCGTCATGATAGCTATGAAAAATTCAGTGGGTGCCATTGTTTTTCATCTCTTTGTTTTTTCTGCTGAGCAGGCTACTATTGCTTATTGGGTGGCTGCGATACTTTCAATGGGGTTTATTGTACGTTCGATTTTTTACCGAGCCTGGATACTTAGTGATATCTAGTGAATTGGTTCGAGTACCAAAGCTCCTATTAAAAAAAGAGCGAGTCATTCGATTTTCTGAAGTAACAGACATTAAGGAGTATTCAGTGAAGGGTTCTTTAATACTTGAAATTCACTCTGGATCTAAAAAGGCTGGCATTTCAAATAGGATGCTTGAATCCAATGACGAATATGAAAAAGTAAAAATGAAAATTATTGAATATCTGGAAAGACTGAAAAAATAATTACACTTAATATCTTAAAAACTACATCCTTGTGATTAATTTTTGTTAGTAAAAATTGAAAAAATAGATTTAAATTATTGGAAACTGCTTAAAAGTCTGGCTTTTTTAGATAGTGTCAATTTATCATAGTTTAAGAATCCTATGAATTAAAAGATTGTCGAGGTGAAAAAGTGAAAGTCAATTCCAACGGGAATTCATTAGTTCAAGTTATGGTTGCAGCAGGCATCATGTCTGTTGTTGCTCTGGGTGTGGCCACAATGATTTCGGATCAAAATAAACAAGTAAAAGCTTTGACTGAAAAACTACTAACAAAAGAGACTGAACTATCTATAAAAAATGTATTTTTAGATTCCAACTATTGTAGTTGTATTTTTAGAGGTAAAACATTTGATACGACTACAAATTCATGGAGTGCAGGAATAACGGTAATTCCAAATGCGTTCACAGCAGTTCCTGCATTTCCGGCAGCCTGCACAGCTAGTGGAACTAATATTGTTCCTGCAGTCGGGGCGGTATTGGCTGGGGGGTCCACTATGACTGTTGGGGCAATTGGTTTAACAAGTATTGTAGAAACAACGGCGGGGTCCGGTAATTATTCTGCAAATATTGAGGTCGGTTTCAATAATACTGTTCAATCGATAAAAAACATTAAGACAAATATTACGTTTTCAATTAATACAACTGGCGGCACTGGCCCAACTGATAGACCATTTTCTGGATGTGGAATTTCGACAAGCGTCAGTAGTCAGCAATTCGGGAATTTTAATCCAGCTATCGCTTGTCATGCAAATACTTGCTGTTATTCAGTCACTTTTCCAACCGCATTTGCAGCTGCTCCACAGTCTGTAATCGTGACACCTTTTTTCCAAGATTATGGCAATACAAATTCGGCGATTACAACTGGAGTAAACACGGTATCTAGTGCTGGATTCAGTGCCTGCTTTGATCATATCGGGAACTCAATAGATAATAATTTTTCGTTTTATTGGATTGCATTTCCATAGCAAGAGCCAATGTCTATAATAAAACTATAATTTGGATGTCAATATTTGTGCTAAAATAGATTTTTCTTTTTCGAGGTCTATTTTACTTTGCAAAATGACTTCTATATTTGTCATCACTGAATTGGAAAAGCCACAGGGGTGCAATCCACGAAATGCATTTTCATCTGTATAAACATTGATAGCGGCACCATGGTAGGTGACCCATTTTTTAACGGCGATACCTAAGGAAGCGATTTTTTTGTCGCTGACCCAAACTCCAGTTTCTTCTAACGGTTGGCCTTTATAGTCGCGCTGAGGTTGGCGATTTAAAGGATCAAGGGTTTTACCTTGAGCTTGTATATTTAAATTTTGGAGCCAGTGAATGATACTATTTTCCAAATTTCGCAAATGACCAACAACATCTTGCTGCTTTGATAGGGACCTAATGGATTGTTTTAAATTGATTATCGGATAAATAACCAATTGCGAAGGTCCATGATAGGTGGCGCGACCACCACGGCTAATTTCAGCCACGGGGCCATCCCACGAAAACAAATCACCGGTTTCTGTTGATCTGCCTAGGGTAACAATCTCGGGGTGCGAACAAAAAACGATGATCCCTGCGCGATCCTGACTGTGGACCAGATCAACTAGTACAAGCTGCCTTTCCAAAGCGTCTGAATAATTAATCAAGCCCCAATCTTGGACTGTGAGTTCGGTTGAATTCAAATTAGGCAGGCTTAATTCCATAAAAATAGTCTACTTAATCCAAAAATCTTGATTTTCAAGATCGTGAGTTAAATCTCGGGGCAAAGTCGCTACAATTTTTCCACAGCGCGAAGTGATCGAAAAAATATAATCGCCTTCCAATTCAAAGGTGGAAGAAAAAGAATAGGTTCCATCTGCTTCAGTAGAAATAGTTCGTACGACCTTTTCCTTGTTCTTCAATTCAAGGGTGGCTTTATTAGCAGGGACTTGCTTTAGACCTTCACCACAATAAATTCGACCTGAAATTTTCCGAGTGACCGCTTTGGTTTTGCCAACAAAAACCGGACCGATTTGAGCAGAGGATTCGTAGGAATCCTCTTTTAGAATATCGGTGGTCTTAGAATATTTCGATTTAGGGCCTGACGTGAAACAGCCCACAATACTTAATGAAATGGTAGACACTATAAATAGCCTCAACATTACCATAATTCTATTTCGAAGCCGTGGGCGTTTGGGCCGACGAGTGCAGTGGTTTTTGGATAATATGAATAGCATGTCCCAAAGTCGCTTCAGCGGCTTCCATCATCGTTTCACCTAGCGTTGGATGCGGATGAATCGTGAATGCCACATCCTGAAGTCGAGCGCCTAATTCTATGGCCAACGCAGCTTCTGAAATCAAATTCGAAGCTTCTGGTCCTACCACATGAACGCCCAATAAAATATCGTCTGAGGTAGCAATCATTTTTACGAAACCATCGGTTTCAATCATAGAAACCGCGCGGCCATTGGCAGCAAAAGGAAATTTTGCAATTTTTAAATTCTTATAGCCTTTAGCAATAGCTTCCGATTCCAATAATCCTGCTGAAGCAATTTCTGGATCCGTAAACACGACCGCTGGGATTGTTTTCACATCAAAGGCCCTTGGGGAGCCTTTAATTATTTCGGCAACCATGACGCCTTCATGGCTTGCTTTGTGAGCCAGCATAGGTTGGCCACATAAGTCGCCTATTGCAAAAATATGTTTTACGTTAGTTCTGCGCTGGGCATCGGCCTTAACGAATCCACGTTCGTCTATTTGAATGCCTGTTTTTTTCAAATGAGGTTGGTCACCATTTGGACGTCTTCCCACCGTAACCAGGATTTTGTCAGCTTTTACGGTTTTCATTTTCCCATTTACTTCATAGGTCACTTCAAATTCATTTCCAGATTTCTTTTGGGATTTGGCTTTGGCTTGATGAATGACTTTGACGCCACTTTTTTTCAATTTGCGTGCTACCACTTGCGCGCATTCAGGATCCGCAACGCCTGCAAGCAGGGTATCTTGTGCTTCTAAAATCGTGACCTCGGTTCCGAATTTTTTCATGTAAGACGAAATCTCTAGTCCAATGTACCCGCCACCAATAGTGACTAGGCGCTTAGGGATTTGATCAAAATCCAAAGCTCCAGTTGACGAAACAATATTTTTTTCATCAAATTCAAATCCTGGAATTTGAATTGGGCGTGAACCCAACGCTAAGATAAAATATTTAGCTTCTAAAGTTTCTTTGCCGGCAGACGATTGCACATCAATTTGAGTAGGCGACGTGAATTCACCAGTGCCCATAAACACAGTAACCTTGTTGCCTTTTAGCAGCTGATTTACACCTGAACTCATGCGGTCGCAGACCGATTGTTTCCAAGCGACCATTTTTTTAAAATCCACTTTTGGTTTGCCCACTTCGATTCCCATTTCTGGCATCGAGTGTTCCATTTTGTCTAACCAATGGGCGGCCGTGATCATGGCTTTGGATGGAATACAGCCGACATTTAAACAAACGCCGCCTAATTTTTCTTTTTCAATGATTGCTGTGTTCAAACCAAGCTGTGCACATTTAATGGCTGCGACATATCCACCGGGGCCGCTGCCAACTACGACTACATCAAATTTTTGCATACTAAGCTCCTAATGCATGTCCAGCATTAACAATGAAGGTTTCTGAATACGAGACAAAAACGATTTTAAAAATCGAGCGGCTACGGCGCCGTCTATTAATCTGTGGTCGGCTGTGATTGTAAAATTCATATATTTTCTGCTTACAACTGCACCTAGCGCAGTGAGTTCCAAACGATCTTGGATTTTATACATTCCTAAAATTGCGACTTCAGGATGATTGATAATAGGCGTTGCATACGTGCCACCGACTGAACCAATGTTTGTAATTGTGATTGTAGCGCCCTTCATTTCTTCCAATTTTAATTTGTTATCCCTAGCACGCTTAGACAAATCTAGAATTTCTTTTGAAATTTCAAGGATAGATTTCTGGTCTGCAGCTTTCACGATCGGGACAACAAGTCCATTTGGAGTATCCGCAGCAAAACCTAAATTAAAATATTTTTTGTAAACAATTTCCTGGGCCTGATCATCAATCGATGCGTTGAATTGAGGAAACTCGCGAATGGTTGCAATCAATGCCTTCATTACAAGGGGCAGGTAAGTAATTTTGGTTCCTGCTTTTTCCGCCGCTTCTTTCATGGATTCTCGAAAAGCAACCAGTTCAGTCACATCCACTTCGTCCATCAATGTAAAATGAGGGATAATATGTTTTGCCATTTGCAAATTTTCAGCAATTTTTTTACGAATGCCCTTTAATGGAACGCGCTCTTCCGCGTTGGCCATATTAGATGCAAATCCTGGTTTTGGAAATGAAACCGACCCATTCATACCAGTCGTTGCCGGACCGTTGCTTTTGGTAGAAATCGAAACGGAATCCAATTGTTTCAAAATGTCATCGCGTGTAACTCTGCCGGCCAGTCCTGTTCCAGCGACTGAATTAATATCAAGCTGCAGTTCACGCGCAAGCCGTCGTGTTGAGGGGGTTGCTAAAACTTTTGAATCCATCACAGGTGGATAAAAACTCGTGCTCGCTGATTGGCCGCCCATGGCGACCGCTGCCATCGTGCGTTCGGGCTGTTGAGGCGGCGGTGTTGATTTTTGAACGGCAGTGGCCTGCGCCGACACCGCTGTTGTTTTTCCATCAGAAGTTAGAGTCAATAATACGTTTTCTACTTTTACAACATCACCTGCTTTGAATTTAAGTTCTTTGACAGTTCCACCTTTTGAAGTGGGTACCTCAACCGTCGCTTTGTCGGTCATAATTTCTGCAACGGATTGGTCTGCTTTTACGACGTCGCCGGGTTTAACAAGCCATTTAATAAGTTCGCCCTCGGTTACGCCTTCACCTAATTCTGGAAGTCGTAATTCGTAGGCGCCGCCAGCGCCAGCGCTGGTGACCGCAGTCGGCGGATTAAAAGCATGTCCATTTGTTGAAACTGAAGCTGCCCCCTTAACGGCCATTTGGGCCGGCGCAGATTTCACTGCAGATCCAGCCGCTTCCTCCAAAGTTAAAATTGTAGATTCAACTTTAATTACTTCGCCGGCTTTAAATTTTAATTCTTTTACAACGCCCGCTAAAGTGGTAGGAACCTCTACCGTGGCTTTGTCAGTCATAATTTCAGCGACCGACTGATCTGCTTTGACGCTGTCTCCGGGCTTAACAAGCCATTTGATTAATTCACCTTCGGTTACGCCTTCCCCTAGTTCTGGTAACTTTAAGTCAAATGCCATTGTGATCTCCTTATCTCGTTTAATCTGGTTAAATTGAATTTTCTGTTATTTTGGTTTCTTTTTGTTTTCGTATCACACCTTCAAGAAAAAACTCGCCCGCGCGATAGGAACTGCGCACAAGCGGTCCAGACGCTACATACAAAAACCCTAGGCTGTCCGCGACGTCTTTCCAATATTGAAATTTTTCTGGCGTAATATATTCGATAACTTTCAAATGTTTTTCTGTCGGTTGCAGATACTGACCGAACGTAATTACATCGCAGCCAACTGCGCGCAAATCTTTTAGAGTTTCTAAAATTTCTTCTTCTTTTTCGCCGAGTCCAAGCATCAATGACGATTTCGTGTACATTTTGGGTTTGTAATTTTTTACTATTTTCAAAACCGACAAGGTCTGATCATAACCCGCACGAGGATCGCGAACGGACGGAGTTAACCTTCGGACTGTTTCAATATTTTGTGCAAACACATCGGGTTCACTGTCAGCGAGCTGTTCAATTAGCTTTTGATCACCTCGAAAATCGGG
Organism: Pseudobdellovibrionaceae bacterium; assembly: GCA_043757515.1. Taxonomy (GTDB): domain Bacteria; phylum Bdellovibrionota; class Bdellovibrionia; order Bdellovibrionales; family Bdellovibrionaceae; genus UBA2316. The sequence goes on along the minus strand of JAYVPD010000202.1, from coordinate 7,019 downwards.
TGTTAAAATTTCGACTATTAAATCAGGCTGAAGTTTTTTAATTGTCGTAACCGTTCTGGCAAAGTGTGACGATCCCTGATCTTCCAAATCATCGCGATCCACGCTGGTGATAACGATATAATTTAATTTCATTTGGGATATGGAATATGCGACTTTCTCTGGTTCAAAGGGATCGATGGCGCCTTTGGGATTTCCCGTTTTTACGTGGCAAAAGCGGCAGCCCCGAGTACAGACTTCACCCATAAGCATAAAAGTGGCGGTGCCACCGCTCCAGCATTCGCCCATGTTTGGACATTTCGCTTCTTGGCATACAGTTGCCAGTTTTAATTCGCCAAGTAGGTCCTTGATTCGATTGTAATTTTCGCCGCTAGGCGCTTTTACTTTCAGCCAAGAAGGCTTTGGTGTCCGCATTTTTGATCGTCCTACACTGGTTCGCTGGTAATTATTCGTTTACTCTAAATAGTATTTTATGTAGCTTAAAGCACTTATTTCTACCATGCGACAGAAAAATACATGGTTGTAGCTTTTGACTAATTTATTAAATTCATGAGGGCTTTAAGCACGCGGGAATTGGGATGGAATTGAATATCGTAAAAGATGTAAAGAAAGGCCGGCTTCAAAAACGCTATAAACGATTTTTTGCCGATATAATGTATGAAAATCAGATAGTTACAGCCCATGTTCCTAACACGGGAAGTCTTAAATCCTGCCTTTTTGCCAATCAGGATTGCTATTTCACAACTTCGAACGATCCTGCTCGCAAATTAAAGTACACCTTAGAAATAGTGTCCACTCCGACCGGCTTTGTCGGAGTCAACACACGAACACCCAATGAAATGATCGGGTCGGCGCTTAAGCTTGGATGGCTGCCACATTGGATGGGCTTTGACGAAATAAAACCTGAAATTAAATTGAGTGCGGAAACTCGTTTGGATTTTAGGCTGAGTCAAACCAAGGGGCCTAAAACAAAACATCATTTTATTGAAGTTAAAAATGTGACATTGCGGGAAGGGGAAACCGCGCTTTTTCCAGATGCTGAAACTACACGAGGTCAAAAGCATTTGCGTGAATTAGTGTTATTGAAACAACAAGGTCATGGCGCTGAAATCGTATTTTTTATTCAACGAAATGATGTGAAACAGTTTAGTCCGGCTACGGCCATTGATCCTATCTATTCATCGCTATTGCAAGAGGTCCATGAATTGGGTGTCCAAGTGACTCCGATTTTATGTAATTTAACTTCAACTACTATCACTTTGACTCGAACGGTACTGCCCATCCTATGGTGAAAGCGAGTATTCTTATTTTGTTTTTGGCTTTGTCTTTAAAAGCGACGGAACATTTTTTCAACTATAGTGATATCACGGCGCCAGGGGAAATTACTGAATTTCCAGCCAACTTCGGCTCCTTCCGAAAGGGCATGAGCTTTTCAGGTTCTTTGAATGCTATAAGCCGTTTATCCTATCGGCCCAACATCAATGAATTTCAGACAGACACCGTTCCGATTAGGATCGAACCACGCGTATTGTCCTCAGGGCTTGGGAAAAGCTGGGGCGGGTGGGGATTCGTAATTAAAAATAATGTTGAAAAAATCAAGCTCTTATCTGAAACACTAGAAAGGACGGACGAGCTGCGGGCCATTCAAGTGCATCTAGGTGCCGGTTTAAAATTGGATAGCAAATGGAATATTGGCTGGAGTATTTCCCTAAATAATGACCAGGAGATTAAATCCGAGATTTTAACAAACATAACCAGTAGTGATAGGCCAATTCAGTTTCAGAATACCGAAAATGAAACATTTTCCACCCGTGCTGGTTTTGGCTTTTTGTATGAATCAGAGTCGTTGATTTTGGGAACTCATTTACAAACTCCAAAAGGGAAATTGAGTCAGCAAGGCACTATTGAATCTCGAGCTTGGTCGATGTCCCAGAATCAGGTGATAAAATCGGACGAGAAGCAAAATCTCGAATTGATCAGCAATTGGGATTTAGATTTTGGTATTAAATTCGGAACAAGCGGTTTTACTTATTCAGCTTCAGACACGTATCATTTTGCGGGCACTCATGAGCTAAAGGGTGGGTTTGAATTTATCGGTTCGTGGGGCCGTGTTTCCACCGGTGTTAGTCGACATCAAAGATCCAATCAAAGTGAAGTCTCGTGGTCTCTTGGATTTTGCCGCTCGGAAAAAGGCTTTGATTGGGGTGTAGGACCTTACTACAAAATATTCAAAGACACTTTGGTTGATCGAGATGAAGTCGGCATTTTGTATTCATCGCAAATTAATTACTAGTAACCGGCAATAATAGACACTCCTAACTTCCTATTTTTTTCCCAAAATTGGTATAGTTTCAAGCACAGTAATCTTAGCTCGACCACTTGATTGTAATTCCCCGGATGCAGGGCCTGTTCTAGTTTGTTAGGCACCGCGCCTGGAGGCTCCTTTTCGTATGAATAGTCATTGAAAATACGGTTCCAAATGTCTTCATTTCCCTCGGAAATGCTTGCAAAAAAACTAGGTGCTTCGGATTTCCTTAAAATTACTTCTCGGATAAAAACCTATTCATATTCGCGACGCCAGCCAATCATTTGCCGATGAATCTCAGCTATTGTGGCTGAACCTTCGTGACCTAGGAGTGTTGAAAAAAAATAAGATCTTCTTTAGAATAAGAAGCTTTTATGAATTTGTTTATCGGTGGCGTGAATTCAAATCGTTGAATCTTTGAGTAATACTCTAGACATTGAAAACGCACTGGTACTGACGTTGTTGCTGAAAAGGAAAGGTTCGTCGTTAAAATAATGGCGATGCTTATCCCTGATTTGATGATTTTGCTAAGAGTTGGCATTTAAGATCTCCGTCGGACGCCCTTCTTTAACTGAGGATAATTATTTTTAATCACGCCTGAACAGTAGTTATTGCGAGATATAAGCTGCGAGATATATGCCAACTTGTTTGGTGATTTCGAAGCCTTGGATGGAGTTGCTTCTTCTGATTGGAGTGCGCTTTCAGCGAGTGTCAAAGTTATCGACATTTTTTAGTTTGAAGTATTGGATTTAAGAATACTCATTTCAAATAATTTGGAAAAAATTGAATTGTCGTGCTATAATGTCCAACCATCCTACCCTTAAAAAGGAGCTTGCATGCGACGTTGTTTCTTGTCATTTGTTTCCTTGTTTTCCATGTCTTCATTGGCCTTAGACGGAGCTTCGCCTCGTGCGGTTAGCTCGGCACTTTTATTAAAGAGTGTGGTTTTAAACTTAAAGGATGGATCGGTTTATTCTGGGAAAAAAAATATTTCTGGCAACGTGAACTACGGTCCCAAAGGCGTTCCATGGTACGGCGGCGAAAAATGGTGTCATTTGAGCTTTTTCAAAAATATAGATCAGTTGCCTGAGCAGGCATTTCGGGAGTCAGGAAACAATTTAGAATTATACGAAGTTACTTTTCAAAGTGTCCTATTGACAGCTGGAGAGCTCGAGCAAGCCGCTGTTTTGCGAGGCAAAACAAAGATTCAAGGAAATGATTTTGAAGTATCTGTTGTTTGCAGATCAGGTCGAACTGGCGAAAAGTATTTGTGGCCAGAGTTTGTCAGAGACAACGAATCTGTTTTAGTCCTAAAGTAACGAGCGGGCTTACAGCGCCCGCTTAAGTGCAATTCCAATTTGCGAATCGTACATCGTGAGCTACATTTACTTGCCGTCGCCTTCATAATTGGTTCTTAGTTTTTCAGAATAAAGGCGTCTTGATTTAACTACTAAGTCCCAAGTTGAACTCCAAGCTTCATTTTTTTTAACGGCAATAAGGTAATTGGCGATCATATCTTCGTGCAATTTTTTAAGGCCTTCAGTGGAACTGGGGCAATTTTGATTTTGACTTAGGCAGGACTGAACAACGATATAGTCCTCAGGGGCTGCGCTCTGGGCAAACACATTGGCTGACAATAAAGCGGCTAAAACGATAATTTTCATAATTCCTCCGGTATGCCATTCAACAAAGCGAAATTGGTGCCGGATCCTTTCCAAATGGCTTTGTTAAGGGACATATTGGGCAAAAATTGGTAGTTCCGTTTAAGACACGTGTATTCGATTTGCACACTTCCACCAACCAAAGGGGAACAGTATAGGCCAAAAAAAACCACGGTTTCTATGCCGTGGCTTATTTCAAAATCTAAGTTCTAAATCTATTTTTTCAAATGCTTTTCAATCACGTCTTTGAATTCGTTAAACGGAAGGGCTCCTCGAAGAGAAATTCCATTTACAACAAACCCTGGAGTTCCGCGAATGCCAAATTTCTGTGCTTCTTCCATGTCAGTTTTGATTCGACTTGATATTTTTTCATCCTTCAAATCCTTTTCAAGCTTGGCCATGTTAACGCCAATATCCTTAGCCACTTTTTTCAAGAAGCCTTCTTTGCCAGATTTCAATTCGGCTTGGCCCTCAAATACTTTATCATGAAATTTTTCAGCTTTATCATGACCCTGCATTGCAACTGCTTCGAAATATCGGGCTGCTGGTTCAGCCATAGGATGGAAATCCAAAGGAAGATGCTTAAACAATACACGAACCTTGTCGCCATATTCTGCGCGTACTTGTTTTACTGTTTGGTAACCACGTGAACAATAAGGGCACTCAAAATCAGAGTATTCTACGATTGTTATGGGCGCATCTTTCTTGCCAAAAATCACGCGCGCTTCATCAATTTCAGGCTTCAAAGGATTTGCGTATTCAGAATCACGTTGTTTCTTTTCGTCATCAGCCATTTTTTCTTGTTGTTTTTTCTGAGCTTCTTGGGCTGCTTTGTTAACAACTTCGATAAATTTTTCTGGATCCTTTTCAATTGCTACGAACATAATTGAGGGGTCTTTTTCAATAGCCTCTTTAAGTTGCTTGGCAGACGGCGCACATTGAATCAGTGCAAAGGTTCCCGCTAGCAATGTAAGCTTCATAATTTGTTTAAGTGAATGGTTCAATTTTCCTCCGATTTAAAATTCTTTTTTCAGTCAAATTAGTTTTGCATTTTTAACTTTAATTAGGAAACAAAAAGGGTTGAATCATTGCGTTGTGTTCAGGTCCAAAGTCTTTTCAAGCTAATTTCAAAAGGGATAGTTAGAAGGGAAAAACTCAAAATAGAGACTTAATTTTTCTTAAATTCGACCGAATAAAGAGCATAAACAAATACAATTCAGGTAAGATATAATGAAAATCTTTTTTGTAACCATAATATTGTCAATAACTGTGAACGCAGGACTTTTGTATACCTACAATCAGCTGACCGTAAAAGACTTGGATCAAATGAATGCTTTGGTAAAAAACAAGGTTAAAGAGTCTAAAAATGCGGACTCGGGCAAAATCGTACCTATTAAAGAAGGGCTTCAAGCGGTTTTTAGTCGTCCGAACTCGGATGATATGATCGAAAAAATAACGCCACCCCTTCGGGCAATAATGGAACAAGAAGACGCTACCGAAAAGGTTTTCGGAGAGTTAGTTCAAGAAGCTATCAATGCACTAAAAAATACCAAGAATTTCAAAAAAGAAGTGCAAGTTACCTACGCGATTTTTCTAGAGAACGTGATTTCAGAATTTAAACCAAGCTTAAGGGTTGGTGGATTTGAATTCAAAACTATTAAAAAAATAGCGGATAGTGATATCGAGCTGACAAAGGATGCTGAAAAAGATCGCAAATTACGCCTAATGCAAGAAAGCAGTTCGCCAAGTGTTATCGCGGCCAAAGTTATAGAAAATTTCGAGGAAAAATTGAAAGCAAAACCAACTGCCGTCGACGACTCTGCAAAAACAGATGAATCTGGCGAAACCGCCGCGGAAAAAAAGCCATGAAATATCTGTTTGTAATCATAGTATTCTGTCTAGTCGCATCCTCACAAACGACGGTAGTCGCAAAGCCGTCGGCCCAGCCTTATAGTATTGAAGCCATTCTTGCTGCAATGTTTTCAATAACAGCCAACGTTCAGGATTTTAACAGTTCGATTGTTGATCCAAACCTAACTTGTGATAAAAATTGGCGCCCGGCAGATCCCGTGCCTGTGGCAAGCGATGGTCCAGTTATTGATGTCGATGGCAAAGCTAAAGATCCCGAAACAAAATCAGAATTTAGTACCGATGCTAATCCAAATACAAAATCAGTTTTGAGCCAAGGCTGTATCAGCGAATCACTGGCTATATTAGAAAAATGTTTTCCACCTATGGCGGATAAACTCAGAACCGGGCAGATCACTATGGATCAATTGCGGTCTGCTCAGGGCGAAGGGTTTCACATTCGAAGCTATAGTAAAGATTTACAGAAGGCCCGTTCTTGGGAATTCCACTATGAAAATCGCGCGCGACAAGATACCGGATTAACGATTATGGATGGTTATTTAGGCAGCAATAAAAAAATCTACGGCGCGGAAATGATGTTTTTTCCTAGAAAGCAAATTCCTAAATACGAAACAAAAGGATCCGAGTTAGCAGTTACATTGCCAAATGGTGAGCTGGTGAATTTTGATAGCCAGTCTGGAGCCATTAAATCTGGCGTATTGACGGAAAATAAACCTGTGCCTGGGAAAAAGCCCGATATTAAGTATCATGGTGACGGGGTGATGATTCAAATGATGGGCATCGAAGGAAGCCTGAAAAGCTTTGTTGAAACGGCCACGAATGCGGTTGTTTACAAAAAAGGTTTTCCTCCGTGCACCGTTCCGGCCTCTGAACTTTGGCCCAATAGAAAGAGCAATCGAGCCAACAATTTCAAATTTGCCACCGATGAAGGTCTAGATCAATGGTTGAAAAATTCTAAGTGTGGTTTCAGTTTATAGAATTTTGATTTTTAGTTTTATCGAAGAGTCTCATTTTGACTCAAGTTTTTTTTAAATACTCCGATCATTTATTCAAGCAAGAATCTGCGGACGAAGGAATCGTCTGCACAGTCTAAGAATCACTAAATCCTTTGAAAGGAGTTCGGGGGTAATTATGTTTTTACAAGGAAATTTACAAAACGTATTTGATGCACTTTATACATTGGGCGC
>JAYVPD010000201.1:0-17109 GCA_043757515.1 Pseudobdellovibrionaceae bacterium | reverse complement strand
TACCATATTCAGCAACCTGCAATTTTCCGATGGCCCCGTTCTCGGAATCAGAGGAAGAGCAGGTAGCACTTAAAACCCGATCCGATGGATTGGGTTTTTTAGTTTTATGGGCCGCAAGTTCAATGACCTGTGCTTCGTGAATTATAGGCAAGCTACCGTTTGATCCACCAGCCTGTGACAATGCTTTGTGAAGCAGTCTGTAGGTGATTCTAAGGCCAGTCGGCACAACAACCAGCGCATCTAACAGATCCTTCAGCAGGTCTTTTTTAATGGCCACAGTAGCTTTCTTCCAGCCACGATTAAACGATTCCAAACGCTCTTTGAGGTCAATGACGGAGAGGTTCACATCCTCTTCCTGATTCTCTTTGGCTTTTAGGTTTTCAAGCTCCGCCGCCAGAATTCGTCTAGTTCGGCCTAAACTCTCAAGTTCATCGGTAAAAAGCTTGATGGCATCTGACTCTTGACTGAGTGTGGATTGGTTTTTAAAAGTGGTCTGGATGGTCTTTTGAATTTCATCAAGCTGCTTTTGCAGAACAAGCCGTTGGGCCTTCAAATTTTCAGGCCGCACTATTGAGACCTTTCGGATCTGCTGTTCGATTTTATCAAAGTAGCCAGCTCGGATCAAAATTTCTGACAAATGATTTTCTAACGCATCCTCTATTTCTTCGGCCCGCGTCCGTTTGATCGTGCAATCAATGACATCGCCTTTTTTTGAAGTATGCACATAATATCTATGAACTTGATTTTTGCCGTGAGCTGATGAGCCAACTAAAGCCCGGCCACACTCACCACATTTTAAAAGTCCTGATAGTAGAAACACGCGACGCTCTCCGTTCTCAATTCTGATTCTTTCACTTAATCTGTTTGCATCAAGCCGATCTTGAACTTTCTTAAAAACATTCTTATCCACAATACCTGGCCAAGAAGCCTTTGCCTCGCCGTACCTTTGCCAAACCTTAAGATGACTCTGATCTTTGTCTTTATTGTTTCGATTGATTTCTTTAACGCCGATGTAGACCGGATTCTGAAGCAAATGGCGCAAACTATCGTTGGCCCATCTACCAGCAAGCACCAGCCGATTTTTCGTAGCATTTCTTGCTTTGGGCCGAATATTCAAAGCCTCAAGGACTGGAATAGTTTTACCGACGGTGCCGTGTTCAACAAACAAGTCGAATATTTTTCTAACCGTTTTAGCCTCTTCTTCGTTGACGATGAAAGTTGCCTTGTTGTCCGGGTTTTTATCATAGCCCATGACTGTAACGCCGCCACTGTTCAGTCCGCGCATGGCGCGTGAGTGGCAGTTGATTGCAACCCGTTCTGAAATTTGTTTTCGTTCGAACTGGGCCAAATTTATCATATTATAGATCATCATCTCGCCAGCCGGGGTGCTTGTATCAAATTGCTCTTTGATCGACAGAAATTTTCCCTTGTAATCTTCGAGGTCTTCTAAAAGGTCGCAAAAATCTGGGATATTGCGAGAAAGCCTTGAGAGCTCCGTCACCAGGATCATGTTGATTTTGCCTTTTTTCAGATCCTTCAACATCCGCTGATAGGCTGGGCGATTGGTGTCTTTGGCTGAGTAACCGTCATCTATATAAAAATCAGCAATCTTGCCCCAACCTTTTTCTTGAGCATTTTTAAAATCAACAAATGTCTGGATGCGATGGCGTTGATTGTCCATTGATCCTTCGACGACCGCGGCCTGCTCTTCCGTTGAGACCCTGCAATACGTTCCGATTAAGAAAGACATCTTAAAATCTCCTTACAGGCAGAGCAAATATAAATTTTTGGCTTACGCTGCAATTTCATATTGTTCCTCCTCTTTCTTTGGACGGCCTTTTTTATTCCCAAGCAAAATCATCTTCGATACAAAATCCTGAACATTTGCCGACCTGGCTTCTGCCTCTGGCGATTTATCTACCGTCTCGATAAGTTCAATCTTCATGTCTGTCTGTTCTAGCTTTACTGCCTTTGCGTTCTTACGCGCTGGCATTTTTCTTCACTTTCTTAGGCCGCTTCGCTGCTTTTACATGCTTGCGGAGTAGATCCAACAGCTCCTTTGCCTTTTTTTCTGGGAGATCATCAGCCACAGCCATCACTGCTTGAGTAAGTGGGCTAGGGTTCCTAAAACCCGTCTCCATATGGCTAATCGGCTGCTTTCCAGAAAGCCCTAAAATTTCTGCAAGATCCGCTTGCGTGAGTCCCAACCGTTCTCTGATCTCTTTAAATTTGGCTGGGCTCATGATGCATCACTTTCTATAGGTATATCTTTGCTATACTCAAGATTCAAGTTCTTTTTTGATTTTTTAGGCGATGCAGCCTGTCCTAAATAAGATTCAGAAATGGCATCGACAATACTTTGCGGGACCTTCTCACCATTCTTGATTTTTTTCAAGAGGCGCTCCATATGGGTCACAAGGCTAAAATGCTCATTTCGAATAAGCTGAATACTAGGATCGCTTAGTTCGTTTTTAAACTTCATTATCATATGATTGGCAACGTCAGAGCGGCTCACCCGGCCAGCATCAAACCCCTCATTCACCGCGTCCGTAATCTCATTCAAAGCCACCTCTGACTGCTTTGATATGAAGATTCGTATAATGTTTTGTTCGTTGGCGCTTTCTTTTTTGTCTTTGTTTTCTTGTTCCATTCCCACCTCCTAATTAATAGTTAATTACCTTCTAATTATTATTCTTATTTATTCCCCACCCAACTCGTAGGTTCCGTGTTCCTGAGCACTTTCCACCACCGTACTCGTTGGGGGGGAGTGCTCAGGAACCAAAGAGGGACCGTTAAGCGAGTTGGGTGGGGAATAAATCTTCTTTGAAATCGCTATCTTAAACATGCTTTTGATTTCAAAAATTTTTCCCAAAATGGTGTTACAGTTGTAACCGCCCTTGTAACACCCAAAATTCATAATTTTGGTCATGCAGCGCTCGCAGTCTTAGCTCTTAAGTTCTGCACTATTGATCGAAGCGTCGTGGCACTGCCGTTGAGATCAAGAGCAAAATCGCTGGGATTTGCTGTCACATCGTCAATCAGACAAAAAGCCATCGGGCGCTCGGTTGCTGGATAGCTCATAAGGCGCATCGATTCTTTCACCGCCGTGATAATGGCCTTGGTTTGGCAGGCCACAATCACAAAGTCGATCCCAGGGAGACCGGCGTAGGCGATCAAAAATGCCCTGTAAGCTTGAAAGGTCTTCCTGGTTCTTTCACACTCAAAAGCTACCTGAATGTGTTTGCCCTTTACTGCCAACGAGAACAACAGATCAGGGTACTTAATTTTTCGATCCTTGTGGCCTACGGAGAATCGCTCATTGCTGTCCCTTTTCAGCATTGCTTCGGTTTGAATATTTTCGATCAGCTTTTCATTTTCGTTATGAAGAGCAAATCTCATTACATGTTCGTCATGGGATAAGTTTTGAACTGGGATGGGCCTCACGGGTTTAATGCTTTTATCCAGCCTCAGTATGGCCGTCTTAGAAAAAGTGATTACCTCGTCCTTTAGGAAGGCGTCACGGTACGATCTGAAATATCCCGTGGACAAAATCTTTTGCCAAACTCTCCAATGGTGGAATCTGCTGGCCTTGAGAATCTCGTCGTCAAAAATGCTTTTTGAAATGAACCCAAAATTCGCGACGACTTGAATGCAGCGTTTGACGGCCGCATGATCGGCAGAAATATCTCCGCTCATTTTGAACCTTCTTCCGGCTGCATCAGTTCGAATTCAATGTGCCCTTGGCTGACGTGATTTTTGGTTACAGCCGAAGGCACCCAAGTAATGTCTTTGACCAAAACGGGCTGCTTTCGCTTACCGTAGATAATATTTTTTATTCGGCCAGTAGGGTTTGAGATGTAGCAAATGTCATCGCTACAAGAAGGGTCTGGGGCCTTCCCTGAGGTGGCGCAACCAAGCGGCAAGAGTCCAAGAGCTAAAATGAGCATAAGTTTCTTCATGCAGCACCTCCGATTTCTTTTCCGTTACCGACAGCGCCAAGCACCTGAGCATCTTTACCTTTGGTTGGTTCGGCATTGCTGGACGCCACGAGCTTTAGGCCTACCGGCTTTGCATGATTCACCAGGGGAATATGTTTCTCTGGAAGGTCGGGTAACATTTGAAACTGCACCCGCACATGTTTTGATCCCTTGGGATGTGGTAACAAAACAATGGCTTCACCCGTGCCGAGCTCATTTTTAATAATGCCAGGGTGGACTCTGAATTCTTCAGCGACCCGAGAGGATGCATCGCCGGTACCCTGATCTCCGAGGAGTTTATTTTTAACAACTCGTTCAGTCATCTTAGTCGTTTCACTCGTGCCGATGACCCGTGCAAAATATTCTGCCGAGTCCGGCTCATTTGTCCGCATAATGATCTTAAGATTGGAATTGGTAAGGATCACGTTTTGAACATCTTCGCCAAGCTTTTGAATATCGCCAAGGGACTGATGGGCAAAGGTCACGCCCACTTTCGCACTTCTGGATTTGTTGAGCATCGTCGTAAATCCCTCGGTCAAATATTCTGAAAAATCGTCCAGATAAACCGCGAAGAATTTTTTCTTTTCACCGTCCGGCGACAAATGACGCTCAGAGACTGCATATTGCAGATCTTGCAGAGCAAGCTTGGCGGTGGCCTTACCCAAGAACTGCGCTCTCATCGCAGGCAACTGAAAGTAAATAATTTGGCCCTCTTCCATCGCTTTACGAATCGAAATGGACGGACTCTCCTGATTAAAAAGATTTAAAAATTGACCCGTCGTGAAGTGATTAATCTGGGTCAGTAAGCCACTGAGCCGAAGTTCACGCTTTGCCGCATCGACGGTCTCTTGGGTTTTGACCCAAGATTGAAGATTTGTGTTCTTGGTTTTTTTAGCGAGAACATCTAAATATTTAATATCGCCAATGGCCTGACTTAGTTTTAAAAACGTCGGCGTTTCATTGGCATCATCAAAAATTTCTAAAACATTTTTTAGATAATCAAACTGAAGATTTTTATAATACGGGTCCTCGAATTCAAAGGCACCAAAAACTCGCTCGGTGATTTCAAGTGGAGAGCCGCTAGTCAACGGATTATAACTTGAGCTGATGTCAGGATCACTGAGGCTTAAAACTTTAAAATCTTTCCCCCTGTCGTAGCGTTTAACGTAGGCGTAAAGTTTATTGAGTAGTGACAGATCTGATTTGCCGTCAATGAGAATGAACCCACGTTTTTTCTTCATATCGTCAACGGCCCACGGGACGATGACCGATTCAGTTTTTCCGGCGTTCGTGGTGCCAACGACCTGAGTGTGCATGGTACGGTAAGAGCTTTTGATAAAAATCTCCTCACCTTTGTCATCAAGGCCTGCGTAAACAGAATCTTCACCCTTTCCATCGGTGATGCTTTTTTCTTGTTTGGTTGCTCGGAACTTTTTAACCGCAAGGGTTTTGATAAAAAGACCAAGCCACAAAATCAATCCTGCGATGACAAACGCCAATTGAAGCCTATGGTCAAAATACCAATCAAGAAGGGGCCATTTAATTTTTTGCCAAACCTGAAAGCCAAGTATTCCAAAAATGACAATGGCAAGAATGACTAGTCCGCCGCTATTTTCTTTCTTATTTTCGCTCAATTGTTACCTTCGCTTTCCATCATCTTAAATGACTGTTGAATTACGGCCTCACACTCAGTGCCAGCGGCAATCTCGATCCACTCCCTGGATTCTTTTAATGTTTCACCGTATTTTTGAGCGCGGTCTTTGGCCGTGTCGGACGCCGCTTGCAGAAGACCGTTTGTGATTCCTCCGGTTGAGTTGCCAAGCAGATCCCGTTGCATTGAGCCAGCGGCCAAGCCGCCAACAAATGTTGTAAGAATTTGGCCCGCAGAATTCTTAACTCCGTCGGAATGAACAGAACCCTCAAGACCGGCCATTCCATCGGGACTTATCACATTGGCCTGGATGGCCCGAACTTCGCCAGAGGGATATGAAATCTTCTTAAACTGAATGACGGCGCGGCCCGAGGCTTTTTGATAACTGGCATCCCCGTATAAAAGAGAGTCCTTGGGGATCGAGAGACCTGACTCCGTGGTTGCCTCCTCCATGACTTTACCAAGGACGGGGGCAGCTTCTTGTGAGGTGATAAACTTATCAACGATACGGACCCTTAAATGGGTCCCAGCATGAAGCTCAAGTTTTGAATTGGCGCCATGGGGAGATACGACCATCGAAGTATTGTAGTTATTTTGAGATGCCTGTGCGGGTCCCGCCATTGACGGCGGTGAACCCCAAAGTCTACTTGATGGCTGGTCATTTTTTTTCTTCTCGGAGTTTGATCCATTTTCAGCTTTTGGTGATTCTTTGGCCGTTTCTCTGTAGATGACCTCCTGCTTCGTCGGCATAAAGAGAGCAACAGCAACAAAAATACCGACAAAAGAAAAAAGTAAGACAACAATATTTTTCGAATTAAAATCTTTCTTTGAAGTCTGTGCAGTTTCTTTTTTGACAAAAAAGTTGCCAACGCTGGTTTTCGTATTTGCTGCCAGATTTAAAATCCAATTTTTAACTTTGGAAAAGATATTTTTTATTTTCTCCATAGAGCCTCTTTCGGAATTTCGATGGAGATTGAGTTGATGCCCTTAATTTCGATGGTTGCGGGGATTTCCGAAATCAAATCGTTTTGGTTCAGGGTCATGACAATCTGGAGTGGATTTTTATCATCAACACATTCAGATGATAAAAATAGACCATTGATGATTTTGGAATCCTTGCCTTGCATAAGCCACAAGGAATCAGGATCAATTTTTTTCTTCTCACCATCTAGAGACTTCAAAAGAAAATCGACCAGGATGAACCCATCTTTAGCACGGCCAATTCTTTTCAGCTCAATCGAAAATGAATTTGTCTTCGCTGATCGCTTAAATTCACGCCAAGTGATGACTGACTTTTCTTTCTGATCTTTGGCACTTAAATAAACGACATAATCAGAGGAATCCTGATTTTGAGTAACAAGTCTGACGTTAAATCTTCGGGCCGGTGTTGTGATGTACAGATTCGTCCTGGCGCCAAATCTTAAAGGCTTAATGGTGATCGCCTTATCGAGGTATTCAATTTTGAAGGCCCCAAGGTCGCCAATAATGACTCCCTGTATGGCCTCCGGCAGTTGAATAATTGTGGCAATGCCGACTGCCGTATGAATAGTTGTAAGTTCGTCAACTTTGACCTCAATTTTTTTAACATTTGAATAGTGTTGCATTTGAACTGCTCCCATTATTCACCCCCTTCAACTTCTTTAGTGAAATACACTCCCCACGGATTCATGGGCGTTCGATCATCCATATCAAAATTAAGTTTCACCTTTAAAACCGTTGCAGCTTTCAAAGATTCGAATTCGGTGATCCTGTCGGCAACTACGGTGATGACCTTATTTTTGAAATCCACTTCAATTTTTTGCGGATAAACTCTTTGAACGACTTTTTTGTCTTTCACAAATTTTTGGACCTCAAGCATACTTTTTTGAAATGACGAAAGCAGATTCGATTGAATAAAGGCCTGAGACTTTTGAATTTGTGCTGCCACTGTCTGCGAATCCCAGGTGTAGCGATATTTTAAATACTCCCGCGCCGCCGTTTGAATCTGGAGATCCGTGATTTTAGTTTCGACATGGGCCACTTCGCCGGATGTTTCCAGAGCAATGACCTCCGGTCCTCGCTTCACTGAATAGATCAGCAAGAGAAGCATCAGCGTAATGATTCCTAGGGATGAGTACGAAATAATTTTCAGGAAATAGTTTTGACTCGCAAGGTCCGTCACAATTTTTGGGTACTTAGAATTTGTTAAAGCTGTTTTTTCCATGGTCACCTCCTAATGGTTACATTTTTTTGTTAGAATTTTGAATTGACTGTTTTTTTGCTTGGTAAGACTGGTATCTCTGCGCAATGGGCTGAGCAATTCTGTCGTACCCGGCCCATGCTTTTGATTTCACCATGGCGAGTTTTGCAGGGGTTGCAAAAATCGCGGCGGCAGCTCCCGCACCGATTGTCCCGGCCATGGCCTGAGCCCCTTCACCCATCGTGGCTTTAACGATCATTGGTGTAAGTAACATCGCAATAGCGATCACGAAATTTAGGACAATGAGCGTGATGTAGCTTCCCTCGGTTGCATATATATTCCCGAGAGATAGACTTCTCAGCATTGCAGATAAAATGGCCCAGCAGATTTTCCAACAGGCCACTTGAATCAGTCCCTTGAAAAGATTTGTCGTAAGATAGGCCGTTGATGGAAAAATATAAAAAAGAATCATGATGGGTGACGTCACCGACAAGAAAACCCAAAAGAAATAATACATGGCAATGGTGAGGTATCTCGAAACGTAAATCAGAATGAAACTTAAAAAACTGATGAAAGCGATTATAAGGTCATCAAATTTTAGAAGAATCGCTGATTTTAAATGCGGGTAACTCGCACTTTTTTCTTTCGCAAGCCTCAAAAAATCCTGAAGGCCCGACATATCGTCAATTCTTGCTGCGATTCCGTCACAAATTCCAATGATGGCGTTTGAGATTTCTGGAAATGCTACGAGTAGGATCGTCGCAACGAAAACCCGTTTGAGAGTATCGATGTAATCGGGCTGGCCTGATTTAAAAAAACCAATGACCACCGCAAATAAAATAGCAACAGGCAAAGCCATATAATAAATCTGCGAAAGCGCGCCGTGCAGATTTCTAACCATCGGTCCTAAGACTTCAAATGCTGGCATCATTGACCACCTCCTGATTGAATTGGGGGAAGGGTCACATCTTGCGGAAGCGACCCGAGTCCGTCCGAGACCCCTTGGAATTTGTCTAAAAACTGCTGGGAAGTGATTTTCTCTTTGCGGTTTTGCAGGGCCATGTTCTGGGCCATGATTTTGAGCATCTGTGACTGGCTTCTCAGAAGCTGAGTCATGACGCCTATCAAGACCGCAAGACTTTGATTTTGCAGTTTGGCGGCTCCTTGAGGGCTGACCACCTCTGAATGAACTAAGATTCGCTCCCGCTCCTGGTCCACTTGGTCGGCGTAGTCATAGAGATTGCGGTTCATGGAGATGACTTCGGCTACACTTTGGTCCTGCGCTTCGATGAGTTCGCCGTCAGGGGATTTTGGCGTTTGACCGTATAGATCACGAATGACCCGAAGGACATTATTAGGGTCCTTTAGGTCCCCGTAGACACCGGGATTGAACCTAGGGTTGATGATGCGAATAACATCAAGGCCTGACCGCACGCCGGAGTTGATCTCATGCAGTAGGTTTAAAGTGTCCCGGCCGTTATTGAGCAGTTGCTGGAGTTTCACCACCTGTTCGATGGCTTGGGCCAAAATCTGTATTAGAACAGCCACGTCTCCGCCAAAAAGATCCGCTCTAGATTGAAGCGGTGTGAATGTAAGAAGAAGTGCTAGAAAAATAGAAATGATTTTTTTCGTCATGCGGCCACCTTCGACAATGTGCCGGGGTCCACTTTTAAAGCAGCGACGCCAAAAGGAGCCATTTCTGAGGCCTTCAAAACGGCCGCTTCTAGTGTTAAACCCTCACTCATCAAGTCGCTCAGATACTTGTTATCCTTGGCGTCACTTGTTGAGACCCAATACTCCAAAGGACTTGGATAAATCCGAATAACCTGGCGGTGTTCCCCTTCAATAAAAAACGCTTCGCTAAACACACCTTTTTTCTGCTGAAGACTCTGAATGAGCGCAATCTCCTGGAAATTGAGTTTCAGTGTGTCCTGCAGAAGCTTGATGTCACCGCGCTGACTCATTACAACTTTTTGAGAAGTGTTGTTGATGATGGCTGAGCCAATAGGGCTTTGGGCAATTTCTTCGACCCCTTGGGTAATAAAAGTAATGCCAGATCCCGTTTTTCGAAAGGTTCTTGCTGCATACTCCATGAAGCCTGCTGCCGCTTGGCTCTGTAGAAGCTGCCACGCCTCGTCTAAAATAACTTTTTTCGATGTGGTTCTGTCACCTTCGACCTGATCCAAAATAAAATTTGTCAGAATCAAAATCATGACAGATTGCAGATCTGGATACTGAGACAGGCCTTTCAAATCAAAAGTAATAATGGGGCTGTCAGCCTTAAATCCACCTTGGCGATCAAGCAGTTTACCGTAGGCAGAATTACCTACCCAGGAATAAAGTAGCTTTGCAATTTTCTGAAGCTCCGGCTCTTTTGAAGTTTTACAGACTTTTTCAAAATCGCTTAAAACGGGCGAATTGCCGGTGGGCCGAAATCGTTCATAGGTTTCGGTCACGGCTTTTTCTAAAAGAACCCGCTCAAGTTTCGAAAGCCTGACACTTTCTTCTGAAACCATTTGTTCAATGATGCTTGAAAGGCCTTTTATTTTTTCACTGGTCGGCGAAAGCTTCGGATCTTTTAGCTCAAAGGGATTGATCGCATAATTCTCGCCCAAATTAATTTCAAAATATTGCCCCTTCATCAGCTCAGTCAGCTTTTTGTAAGAGCCGCCGATATCTATTATGTAGACGCGAGTGCCACGGGCCATTTGCTGGAAAAGTAAAAAGTTATTAAAAAAACTTTTGCCTGAGCCACTGGACCCGGTTACCAGCGAATTGTAGTTACTCAAGCCCGGATCATACGGGTTGAGCGATACCACAGATCCGAGACGATTATTTAAAAGCACTACCGGAATCTCATCGCCAAGCCGAGGGCCATAGAGCGGCAAAAAATCGACGAGATTATTTGTTTTCATTCGCTTTCCACGCTCCAATTTAATGGGAGCCAGCGGTAGGCTTGATTTAAAGACCTTCCAAGCACCGACGGTTTCTTGAATTCCTTCAGCACCCGACAGCGTCTTGAACCTTGATAGGACCTCTCTGGTCTTTTGATTTAAAAGTTTTGCTCCGACTTTGCTGTTTTCTTCGCGCAACACGATTAAAAGTTCCGACACATAAATACGCTGGCCGGTTTCATACAGCTCTTGGATTAAATTTTCGGTAGTCGTGAGCTGGGATTCACTTTCTAAATCTCGAACTCTGGTGCCAGCCCCATGCGCCAATGACTGAGCCGTGCGTTGCTTGGTTTTAAGTTTTGAAATTTCTTTTGCCTGATTCGAAATAGCAAACGTCAAAATCAAATCATAATGAAACGGGAATCGCAAAAAGCCATCCATTTGCCCAGAGCTGGTATTCTCAGGCATTGTCTTAAGACTCAAAACGCGGGTTTTAAATTGATCGAGAACAAACTCTTCGCGGTCCAAAATTAGATCCCCGAATACGAGCTGCGATCTTGGCGACGCCACGGCAAGCTCCGGTTCTTTATTTAGCGCTGGCTCATGAAGTTGCACATCATTTGGCGATTTAACCACGGGTGGCGGTACACTTTGGGACCGGCGGGGGTTTAAATATCGGTAAATATTTTGCGTCAGTTCTTCTTTTGACAGATCCCGGACTTGAAATCCTTGTCCCATCAGCGACGATGCAATTCCGGAAATGTTTTCTGAAAGCTCCTCAAGACGCTCATCAAAGCCAGCGGCAAATTTTTGTGAGAACTTTTTTGCCGCACCTAAAGACAGAAAGCTTTTAACTTCGACCTTTTGTGATTTTAAATAAGCAAAAATCCGGGGGCGAAATAGATTATTACCCTCGATCTCGGCTTGAATTTTAGCCACGCGCAACGCATCCAGATTTTTTAGAAATTCATTCTCGGTCGTGCGCAAGCCTGCATGCGACGCCAAGGTGCTATTAAAATCAGAGTCGATCTGCACATGAAATTGCAGCGTGTAGCCCTCGGGGATAGAGTTCGAAAATCCCCTAAGACCCATTGTCAGTTGGTTGATACGATCATTATCAAAGCACTCAATGTCCAGCGGCGTGATTTCAATTCCGGTGGAGAGCGAGCCATCGTTAAGAATAATGTATGAAAGGGTCGCGCCGGCTTCGATTTCCCAGTACGGCAGTTCTTCGCAAAGAGATTGATAGTTACTCATGAGTGGCCCCCTTTTTATGAAACTGTTTGTATCTGCGATCATTTAATCCCGCGTACCTGACGGAAGGAGCAGCCATATATTCCCCAAGGTGTTGTAAGTATCCGTCAGGCTTCCCGCGCTTAACAAAAAACAGAATAAAGCCAATAAGAAGTGTTGTTCCCCAAACCATAGGGATTTTGAAACTGGTGGAGCCAAAAATTAAATTTTGGATTGATAGATTTGAAAAAAGAATGAGAACATCTGAGAGCTCAAGACCAAAGATCTTGCTTTTACCCTCAAGTGTTCTGGGGACAGGGGTTGAAAGAATCGAACTGTCTTCCATCAGTTCACCGTCTGCGAGATAAAATCAACAATGGCCTGAGCGCCAAAGCCGATCCCGCAGCCAATCACAGCATATAAAATATGCTGCTTTGCTCGTTCATTTCCGGTGAAAAATGAAAACGCAGCAAACATCAGTCCGCAGACTGATAAAACCGGGAGAATAAATCCGGTCAGTTTTGATTTCACGCCAAGCAGAGATGATTCAACGCTAGCATGACAGGTCTCTGGCATCAAAAATGCCACATACAAAGCGGCAAGCAAGGCTAAGCACTGAAGGGTGTAGTACATATATTTCTTATTCATAATTGGGACCTCCTTTAGGTTTAAAAGTTGATTGAAGATTGACCTCCTATTTTTTTGGTTGTTGTTTTGATTCATTATGCGGCCTCACATTTTCGCTCGTCGTTTGTTGCTTGCGACGGGAAAAGCGAGACAAAAAGATCTGTATTCAGCAGATGAAAATTAAGCTTGATGTAATTTCCAAAATAAATTCCTTCGCCAACTTTGTTCCAGTTGGTTTTCACTTCACCATTTGAAAGTAAATATTCTTCCAGACACAAAACGTCGTACCTGATATTGTCGTCGTGGACCGGCGAAATAAAATATTGGACTTTATCGAACATCCAAAGCTTAAGCCTAAAGACCTTGCCTTCAGGTCTCATGAAAGCAAAACCTACTTTCTCCTGCTCGATCACCTGATTGTTCGCGTCCACCTCGCCAGTAAAGACTGAATATCTGTCAGACCTGAGCTTTTCGCTCTTGATTGGCATTACGTTATTCATAATCGCACCTCCTTGTTAAAAGTTTTAAGCCGCTTCATTTCTATCCATCTCATCAACAACGTCCTCCACCGTGGACCATCCACAAGAGTCACAGAACGGGACACCATTGACGTATTCTAAATTTTCGCCACATCGAGGGCAGGTTTCCTCGTCTGACATCGAATCGTGTTTTGCGAACCGAGGATTTTTTGCTCTCAGATAGTTTTGTGTGTAGACCTCCCTCTTTTTTCTTTTGATTGAGACAACTTGGTCTGGATAATCTTTAAATGTACGGGCCATTAGATCCACCTTCCTGAGTGCGAAGATGGTCTTCGTGGTTTGGATTCAAGACGTTCCCATTTTTCAAAATTCAGATCGTTGTTGGAATTTGATTTCAGTGAAGAAATGATCTTCTTAATGAATCCAATTTTTTTGCTCTGGCCCGTGCCCTCTGGAACCTGTGAAAGCAAAACCATTTCTGATTTTTGAATTTCCATTTTTTTTGCTGTATTTGTCATACCGCTACCTCCTTTTTTTGATTTGGTTGTTTGATTTTGTGAAAGCCATGTTCTTTGCTTGCCTTGTCGATGCAGTCCATGCGGCCGCTTTGGACATAGGCAAAAGATGTGTCCCAGTCGCACTTGGTACAGAACCAATCGACCGCGACATGGATCAGTTCTTTGCAGCCACAGCCGGGGCATGCAGAGAAGGTTTTTTCTTTCTCGTTTTGTGCAAATCCGTGGATTAATCTGAGTCCTACATTCATTGATTCCCCCTACAAGTTTGTGCCGCCGCTATTGGCTGCATACCGGTAGTAGTTATCAAAATAGGGACCTAAGTTTTTCGATCAGGCTTTAAATCGTGTATGTGATTAATCTCGCGGGTGAATAGCCGAAAACGGAGTATTCCAGAGATGGAAAAATATGACGAGACTTCGTCGAAAATTTATTTGAAATTGTGTTCTGTATTTTTGAAAGTGAATTGATTCAAGTGGATAGCTGCGATGAAACTTCGTCTTAGAAGCGTCGAAGATTCGTTGATTATAAGCTCCTGGCGCGATGCCTAGGTAGTCGTTTGACCGTGCTTGGTTTTTAGAAACAAGGGTGTAGTGGCTAAAAAGACTAGAAGATGGGTCTTGTCTTGCAGCCACTGAAACAATGGCCAATGTACTAAGCTATGGCGTTGTGCTATTTGCTAGAGAAAGTATTGGACTAAGAGCGGTATTCGCTATGTTACCGTCCAGTTGAACGGTCAAATGTGGATTCAAAGAGATTTCGACTTCAACAGTGGAAATTTTAAAAGGCTCCGGCAGCGCGACTGGAGATGAGATCCTAATGGCTATTATCTGTGTGGAGCCAGACTTATGCTTTAGAATGCCTTTATCAAGGTGTGGTGACTTGCCAGGCCTCATCATTTCAACTGATCCACCCTCCGGCAAGGGCATTACAAAAAGCAATGGAGCTTCGGGGTGCTCCTGACTAAATTTATGAATGAAGATACTTTTACCTTGGGCATACGCTGGTTTGTATTCCCAAAAATCATTTTTGAATTTTATAGGAATTATTCCACGCAAAGCTATGCCGAAAGGACTGGCCTTGGTTTTTTTCCAGTCGGCGCGTTGATAGAGCTTGAGATCATTTTTTTGAGATTCTTCTTTTGATGAAAGATAAATAAATTCTAAATAGTTTTCTTCAAAAACAACACATCTGTTGGATGTGCCCTGACCCTGGTGAGTTCTCACCGGAAGGACCATGAATCCAAGCTCCTGAGCTCGTTGAGCCTCAGGCACTTGCCGCTCACAAAAACAAAAAACATGGTCTAATTCTAAGCTCATAATGAAACCTACCATTTCATATAGTTCGTGTGAAGATTTTTATAAAACCGAAATTTCTGGAATACGGCCCTTTGGTAAGAGCTTGCAACCAACTTCTTCACAGCCATTTTGTACTTCGACATCATCGTAATTTCCGGTCACTAAGAAGGCCCGATCTTTTATCCCGAAGAGATTTATTAAATAAAGGCCATTTTCCTTGTTTTCACCTAGATCAAAATCAATCAAGAAAAATTCCTTTCCGGTAGCCTGAGAGGTCTGCCAATTCTTAAAATCCTCTGGCTCTGAAAATGACCTCAATGTAATACTTTGGTCTTTTATCCAGTTGGAAAACACTAATTCCCAAAACACTTTATTGGTTTTTTGATCATCCATCAGAACAACCGTATCGCCGGATTTCAAAGTAATTTTATTAGTGTACCAAACAGGATTTTCCACAGACGGCATAGCCAAAAGAACTTTTGTACCAGCCGCAGAACTTTTAATCTCAATGCTGCCACCAAAAAGACTCATGGTTTCTTCCGCATAGTAGAGACCCGATCCTGATCCGCCAAGCTTACCGAATGTGAATCCTTTTTCTTTCACTTTTGCCAAATACTTTTCAGGGATACCAGATCCGTTATCTTGAATTTCAATTAACAGCTCAGAGTTTCTTTTTTTAATGCCGATGTTGATATTTTTGCTTCCGGCCTGAAGCGAATTATCAACAATGTTGGAGATAGTGCGTTTGAGATCCGACCTTATGATTTTAGCAAATAGCTTGTCGTTGCTGTCTAACTGGATACGAATGTCCGGGCCAACAAATAGCTTTTTCTCTTCGATGACCTCGGTAATAATTTGAGAAATTTCATCAACCAGAAATTGTGCTTTTTTCGTTGAAGACTCTTCCAAATCAGAAATGACTTCCTCTAGCCGCATTACCGTTAGTCCAAGATTTTTCTTTGTCTCAAAATCTAGATCCGCAGCAGCCCAAATTCCCTGCAGGGCCGCTAAAGGCGAGCGAATATCATGGCGAACTTTTTTGCCGATTTCAACTTTTGAAATTTGACTCTGAATGACTATTTCTTCATTAAATGTTTGCAGCAATTTTTTTCTATAAGAAATTAAAAATGGCAACGACAAGCTTGCCAAAATAAACCAAAGCGCAATCGCAGCTGGGAAATAAGAGAATCTATTAAAAACAAAAATAATCGTTCCAAGGCTTTCATTTTTATTGTCGCCAAAATAAAGTGTGATCGGCAGATAGGTTTTTGTAAGGGAATTCAAAAAAATATCTCGTCTCATAAAATTTGGATCAATGCTGGCAGGAATTGAAAAAAGCCTTTGATCATCTTTGGCTTGAAATATCACCGCATCAAAATGATCGAGCTTTGCAGAGCTAAGGGTATAAACAACCTCGCGGTAGTCATTTGTCGCAACCATCCGGCGAATCAATGTTGATACCTGAATCGCGACCTGTTCTTTAATTACAAAATTGGCGACAAGAGAAAGACCCAAAATGATCGCGAGGCCTAGCGCGTAAGCGACCACAAATTTACGATCATTCTGTCGAATTCGTTTTTGCAAATTATTTGCCATTGACCACCGCGCTTAGCTCTAAATTTGACTCGGGCTCAAAGTATGACGCTTTTGTAAACGCAAAACTCAGGGGGGCGGTCTTGAATGGCCCCTTATCTGTGAGCAGGCTAACGCCGCCATGATTTGCGTTAATAAATCCTTTTGCCGAGGGAATCGGAGATTCACATTTTTCGGTATGCAAATAACCAACAAAGCCTCGGACGGCCTCCACTAATGATTTCTCAGCCGCGGCCTCAAAACCATAGGCCGCCTCAGCCATCCCGAGAAAGCTGGGTGACTTTGCACTAGGTGATATAATTGAAGTATAGACAGTTCCGTTTGTTTCAAAAAGGTCCGGCAGAAGGTGCGTCGTGATATCGTATCCATATCCCCATATCTTCTTTTCCAGGTCATGGGGAAGGTCGAAGTCGCCATGGGTTTGGTGCTGGAGAAATTTTCCTTTGGTCAGCCAATTTTCTGTTAAAAAAATGCTTCTCTCATAGAACTCACTCTGGGCATTGATCTGCGCCTGTTTTTCGTCCGAGTGAACAGCAACGCCGTGATAGTACAGACGATTTTGCCTAGTGAAATGTCTTTCAATTGCTTCGGCGAAGGCTTTCTCCAAAGCCAATCTTTGATTTTTGTCAGTTCCGCGGCCAGTGACAGTTGAACTTCCGACCT
>JAYVPD010000200.1:0-17278 GCA_043757515.1 Pseudobdellovibrionaceae bacterium | reverse complement strand
AGCGGCGGTGGAAGTTCAAGCCATACTCCAAATTATGGAGGCAGCTCTGGCGGTTCATATAAATACAATGAGCCAACCTACACTCCATCTAAACCTTCTTATTCGGCACCAAAGAATGACTATAGCTCTTCTAAGTCGTCTCGATATGACTATGGTAGTTCTAGCAAGCCAAATTACACACCAAGCAAGCCGTCGTATTCGACTCCAAACTACGGCGGCAGTAATTCTGGGTCATATAAGTACAATGAGCCGACTTACAGCACAAGGCCTAAGAAAGACTACGGTAGCAGCACGCCCACATACACTCCTAGCAAGCCGTCAAATACGACACCAAACTACGGTGGCAATAATAATGGATCTTATAAGCCCACGGCACCTAGTTACAACACACCAAGCAAGCCGTCTTATACAACGCCAAACTATGGTGGAAATAACTCTGGATCTTACAAATACAATGAACCGACGTATTCAAAGCCTAAGGTCAATACCGGAAATAACAACGGTAACTACAACAATAGCGGATACAACAATAATAACAATAACGGGAGCTACAATCGACCCGGTACTAATAAAAATGGCACAGTATTGTTAAAAGATTTAAGACCTGGTGAAGGCCGCACTCGAGTTGATGGCACTACGGATCGCGTTCATAAAGATGGACAAGGTTACACTCATACGTTTGTTGACAATAACGGAAGCGTTCGAAAAGAATCTATACGTTATGACAACAAGACTGGCCGTGAAGTTAAAATCAGCGATACGGAACGACGTCAAAATGGTGATGTAATCACTAAATATAAAAGCGGCGTTTCAGAAGTTAGAACACGTGATGGTTTACGATACGAACAAGATCGATACGGTAAAAAGGTCTATCAAGAGAGCCGTTCAACTTGGAATAACCACAATGTAATCTACCGTCAGTACAACAATAACTATACGACTGTATACGTTCAAAATAACTACTATGGATCTCCGTCTTATTTTTATCGTCCTACGTATTTTGACTACGATTACTACAACTACTCTTTGTCTTCATGGAGACAACCTGTGTATTACAACTGGCATTGGAGTTACAATCCTTGGTACACAGAATACTATAGACCATACCCTACTTATTACTCTCCGGCTTATTGGCTAACAGATTATTTGTTAATGTCATTGATCCAGTCTAACTACGAGCGAATGGCAGCAGATTCTGAAATCAGAGCGCAACAAGAACAATACAACCAAGTACGTCTAAGTGAACAAATCAAAGAAGAAATCCGTAATCAAGTTGAACAATCTTTGCGTCAGCAACAGCAAGCTGTAAAAACACAGTCCACTATGGATCCTACGCAACTCTTGAAGCAAGGTCGTTTGATGGTAGTACACTCTCAGTTGAGTGTTGAAGACCAATCAGGTGGACAGTGTCAATTAGACGAAGGCGATGTTATCAGATTGTTAACTCAGCCATCATCTCAGGAGCCTGTTGTTCAATTGTCAGTGGTATCTGCTAAAGGTACTAGTTGCCCAATCGGAACTACTTTGAGCCTTTCTGCTACAAACTTAGTTGAAATGGAAAGTGAATTTCAATCTAGAATTCAACAAGGTATGACAGAAATGAAATCAGGAAATGTTGGATCTAACCAGTAGGTTTAAGATTTAAATATTAAGATTTTCAAAACCCCTCGAATAAAATCGAGGGGTTTTTTTTGGAATTCTTAATATTGTCCGATTCGGATAGCCTGACCCGCTCATTTCGGCGAGTTACCCCGGAGAATGGCGACGGAACTACTTCTCTTGCATATTCATTTTTTTCTCCGACTATTCTGTTGGCTGATTTCGCAAATAACTCTGATTTTGAGTACCTGCGAATGAATAATGTAAACCAATCGGCCACCAATATAAAATTGATTAGAAAACTCAAAAGATTCTCTCTACAGATTCTGGAAAAACCCTATCCTATTCCGTAAATGTTTGCTTATAATTTATCTAAACATTGAGGATAAAATTTTGACGAAATTAACAGTTTCGGTATTCGCACTTTTCGCAACTTTTCCATTTGTTTTAGGAGGCTGCGTGTTCTTTTCACATACTTTTGGTAAAGAGGAAGCAATCGATCAGATTGAATTCAGCGTTGGTGAAAGTGAAGGTGAACCTCAAGTTAAAGCGTTGGCCTATTTTGTGGGAAATAAAGAAAGAAAGAAACTTTCTTCTGGTGATACTATAATGGTAAATGACAAACCCATGGCCGGACAACGCTATAACAACGGTATCGCCTCTGGTTATAAATACGTACTCGAACTTGATAAAGTAAATATATATGAATTAAAAGTTAAACATGGTGGTCAAGAAATAAAGCGCCAAGTGCAAAGGCATTTTTTTTCCGTGTCCCTTCCTTCGGCCCTATCGGTACGCAACGATTTGGAAATCCCAATCAAATTGGCAGCTGAATCGGCAGGGCAGGTGTACATTCAAATTTCTTCCCTCAATGACAAGGATCCTATTTTCAAGAACGATAAATACCGTAAAGGGCTGATACTGAAGTCAACCGAGGCAGCTGGAAAATTGACGGTATCAAAAGACCAGCTAGGCAATTTAAAGACCGGCCAAGTCGAACTGCAAGTAAGCTGTCTAATTGGCGGATATTCCGTCCATTTCAGGAAAAAAATTGAAATTACAGAATAGAAAGTAAAGCGCGTGCAATGGCTCGGGGTGGGCTAACTTCGTATTATCTGAACGATGGAAGAGTTTTAACGGCGAAAGTTACTTCGGTTGAATAGCGATTCTGGTAGTGCCCCAATTTAGGTCCGCACGCAGACCAGAGCGAGGTTTTATCCTCGTCCTTCTTCAAAGCAGTTTGCGTTAGGCCTTTTTGATGAGAATCTTTGATTTCTTTTACAAGAAATCCCTGAAAACTTTGAAAATTATACGGAAGGTATCAAGAATTCTTGGCATCGAAGCCAATATTCCAGAGGTTAACTTGAAAGGAAGGGGCTTTTTCGTTTTCTGGCCGGGCTTGAGTCAGATTGTGTATTGAAATTTCAAATCCTCAATTGTAAGATTTGAATTGGATTTCAAAAAAATGCTGAGGGTAATATGAACAAAGTTCTAGGGGTCTTTTTGATCCTTTCACAGGTTGTTGGAGCTAAAATGCAAAATACTAAAATTTCTTACAAAGATTCAGATTCCTGGCAAATTGCTGGCTTAACTAAATGCGCGGGAAGTATTTTTGTAAATGATTTTTATCTTCGAAGTTTTGATTGAAAAAAGAATACCATGGTTCAAATTGAACTTCTTCCGAATGTTTTGAAAAAAGGAATGCAAAGAATTAGATTTGAACTTGAAGGAGATTGCTTGGGTAAAGCAGTGTCTCTAAATGATTTTGATTTAAGACTTGCCGGGTTTAAAGTAGGCGAAATGCCGGCCGGAACTGTTGGAGATACAAAGGTAAAAGGTCCATTTGGTGAGTTTTCAACTATGGGTAATGTAATACAAACTTTTTCGGCAAAAGAATTCAATAAAAATGGATTATTCACCAAAGAAGCCGGGGAATGGGATTTGGAAGAAGCATGGCATGATTTTGACCCATTGAAAGTGGATGATGGCCTAAAGAAAGAGACTGCGGCTCTTATTCAAAAAATTCATAAAGCGATATTAGACGGTGATGCTGCGTTTTTAGCGCCACTAGTAAAATTCAAAGCTGAATCCACGTTTCCTGTGCAATCGGGTTTAAAAA
This sequence comes from Pseudobdellovibrionaceae bacterium, assembly GCA_043757515.1. Taxonomy (GTDB): domain Bacteria; phylum Bdellovibrionota; class Bdellovibrionia; order Bdellovibrionales; family Bdellovibrionaceae; genus UBA2316. Next base: position 13,560 of record JAYVPD010000200.1, on the reverse strand, counting down.
ATGCCGCTCAACTTTTGGCTGCTGAAAGCGGTGAATTTAGTGCGAGAACCCAGTCTCGACCTAAAAAAGAAGGATTTAAAGTCCTAGAACTTCCCAGTAAAAACTTAAAATTTCGATTGCTAGACAATCAAAAAGTAGTAGAAGTTTTAAATGAAAATGGGCAGCCCTTGTTACAATGGCAAACAAAACAGTCTGGCAAAAATATTTCAAACTGGAGATTTAATCTCGCAAAAAGTAAAGGCAAGTGGATTATATTTTAAGAATTTAAAAATTATCGTTTAAATAGCCATTGGACTTTAGCATCTGAAGAAAGATCGCCTTCTGTCAATGTCGCACCCTGAGTGAAAGCGGCATACCATCCTGATTTTAGGTGAATGAAAAAAGCCCAACCTCGTTCGGCTAATAGTTCACTTTCAGTTTGTTTTTTAACTTGTGATAGCGGATCCCCAGTCCTAACATATTCTGGCGTTACAAATTTCGAATCACTTGTACTTACGTATTTGATGATTTGATTATTATCATAGGCGATAGTATAAGTAATATGATTTATAGAGACATCTACCTTTGGATAAAACTGACCACTGTTAATGAGAAGTAATGTTGGGTTTCTAGATAGTTTTATATCTAATTTTTGTCCAATAGATGGCACTTTGGCTAACTTCAACTTGCGGGCTCCTGCAAAAGAAAAATTCACCATTACAGCTAAAGAAAAAAAGATAAGCAGTCGCCTAGTCATTTGTAAATCCTATTTTCGAAAATTGGATTTTGCAATGACGAAGCTTAACTCAGTGAACTTCCATTTTTTTCCAATTTTCTCTGCTAAGACCGATGCCGCCACTCGCCTTTGATCAGAAACGATATGCCACCGAGATAATTTTAATTTTTCGCCGGACTTTTCTATGCTCCACCCACCAACGGAACGAGGAAAGTTTTCTAAATTATCTATATACCAAATTAAATGGGTTTGGTATTCTTTTGGTACCTTGTTTCGATCAGAATCTGCAAGATTTGTTAAGAAAATTTTCAATTCAGCACCTAAATTTTCAAACTCAGAAATCTTTTCGCTTAGATTTTTATTCTCTGAATTCGGTTTTCTTTTTAGGGTTAAATTTATTTGCCAATGGTCCGTCGATTCCTCTTCAAGTCCAAGTTTGAAAACAATTTTGTCATCAATATCTGCCATTGCATAAGCTGTTCGACGAAAGACTTCTAACTTGGATATTGAGTCACTCTTGCGAGGTTTGGTTCTTGGCGCCCAATTTTTTATTTTTTGTTTAAATGAAGAATCTAGAAATTCAATTTTCTCAGCAAACTCCATTGCCAACAAACGGGCTTTTTTAAACGGCAACGGTTGATCTAAAAGTTTGGCACTAAGGGTTTGAATTATTAGGTTTTGCGAAGCGGTCATATAAGTTTTTGAACTAGAAACATTAAATTTTTTTTTGTTCACTAAATGAACTATCAGATTCAATTTAAAATTAACAGAATGGGCAAGTGGTCTGTCATGTTCACCTCTTTCGGGCCAGTCTAAACCAGTTGATTTCGAAATCGATTCGCCCATCCAAACTGCCGCGGATTTGTCTTTGTTAGTTTGATTGGCCGAACCCATTTTACTCCCAAATAACAAACAAATGAAAAAAGAAATGATCAGTTGAATTGGCTTTCTGGAAACGGACGACAGTTTTGGGAATACCATTCTGTCGCCTTTGCAGAAATTATTACTCAAGGTCTTCTAGATAGGTGTATCCAGACAACCCTTCTTCGTAATGCTTAATCAATAATTTGGCTTCATGTTTTGAAATGGTGCCTTTTTGGATAAATTCCTCGGACGCTTGACGAACATTATCAATCATCCTATTGCGGTCGTACTGAACATAAGAAAGAACTTCTGTAACCGTGTCACCCGGTACATAATGATCGATTGTATAGCCAGCTGGGCCCATAGAAATATGCACAGCATCCGTGTCGCCAAATAGATTGTGCAAATCGCCCAAAATTTCTTGATACGCGCCAGTTAAAAATACGCCCAAATAGTAGGGCTCTGTTTCTTTTACTTCGTGGATTTGTAGGGTTTGTTTATATTGACCTGTTTTAGAATCAATAAATTTCTCAATTTTTCCATCTGAATCACACGTTAGATCTGCCAAAGTGGCTTCATGATGGGGCTCTTCTTTCAGGCGATGAATAGGCATTACTGGAAAAAGTTGTCCCACAGCCCAGGAATCGGGAACAGATTGAAACACGGAAAAATTACAGAAATAGGTATCGCAAAGTTCCTGACGTAGCGTGAGTTCAATATCTTCAACATCCGGCGCGTATTTGGCTATTTGAAGCATTTTTGTGGCGATTGAAAAATACATGCTTTCACACCACGCGCGTTGTTCTAAATTCAGAACCCCGTATGTGAACAACTGCAAAGTTTCTTGTTTTGATTGAGTTAAATCATTGAAACATTCGTTAATATTTTCGCGATTTACCTTTTCATAGATGTATTGTAAATCCTGCATGATTCCGGGATCTTTTTTAGTCACAAGTCGCGGAGGTGCTTCGCGATGTAAATGATTTACACCCAAAACATTAAATATCAATACCGAGTGGTGCGCTACTAATGCACGGCCCGATTCAGTAACTATATTTGGGTGAGGGATTCCTTTTTCATCACAAAGACCTTGCAGGATTGAAACAACGTCGTTTGCATATTCTTGTTCCGAGTAATTTATTGATGAATCAGAATGTCCCGTTCCATCGTAATCGACACCAAGTCCGCCGCCAACATCGATGTATTTAAGATCGGTTGCACCCATTTGATAGATTTCAGTGTAAAATCGAGCGCCCTCTTTCAAAGATGATTTAATGCTTTGGATTGAAGGGACTTGTGAACCGATGTGGTAGTGAAGAAGTACTAGCGAATCCATCATATTTTCGGATTTAAGTAGTTCGATTCCTTCAACGATTTCCATGGCTGTTAATCCAAATTTAGAGCGAGCACCGGATGAATCCACCCATTTGCCAGCGCCTTGGGTATTTAATTTGGCTCGAAATCCAATTTGAGCTTTGGTATTAAACTTTTTGGCAACCTGGATAATCATCTTAAGTTCTTCTTTACGGTCAACAACGATGATCGTATTTTTACCCAATTTTTGTGATAAAATAGCGGTTTCTATGTATTCAATATCTTTGAAACCATTGCATATTATAACTGCATTTGGATTGTTCATTAGGGCCAAAACTACCAAAAGTTCTGGTTTGGATCCGCACTCAAGACCCAAGCGTGTTTCTTTGCCAAAATGGACAATATCTTGGACCAAGTGTCGTTGCTGATTTACTTTAATTGGGTAGACACCGTTGTATTCGCCTTTGTAGCCGTATTCGCCAATCGCGTTTTGAAAACATTTATGAAGTAATTCCACCCGGGCTTTAATGATATCAGTAAAACGAATCATGATAGGCACACGAATTCCACGATCCAATAAATCTTGTGTCAGCTCGTATAAATCGACTGACGGGCCATTCAGGCCTGTCGGGGTGATTTGGACATTTCCATTCGAGTTCACTCGATAATAGCCATTTCCCCAGTTGTTAATTCCATAAAGTTCGGCGCTTTCTTCAGGACTCCAGGGCTGAGTTTTTAGAGGATTCGACTTACTTTGCACAGGCAATGGACCGTTGTGACCCTCTACTGTCAGAGTCGACGTTTCTTGTTTCATATCAAATTTAACGTCGCCTTTGCTGTCGTGTCCGAATTTATTTTCCATCATTGCCCTTTTTAGACCGCGCAGGGCGGTTAGTAAAAATGTAATCTCAATGCCTATTAAAATTAAGTTTTACTTTTGTATTTTAAAAAGTCGGCCCTCGCAACATTATTTCACGATTAAGTTTAAAATTTTTCCTTCTTTGTAGATAATTTTATCGGGAGCTTTTCCCGTCATCGCATTAACAACAGCAGCTACCCGCAGAGCCAGCGCCACCGCTGAATCCTGAGGTTCCGTAGGTGAGATTTCGATTGTGCCCCTCATCTTGCCGTTAACCTGAACTCCAAGTGTGATTTTGTCATCTTTACATAAAGCTTCGTCGTGGGCCGGCCAAGGAGCTAAAGACACGAGCCCTTGCCCACCCAATCGTTGCCAGATTTCTTCGGCCAGATGGGGTGCAAAGGGCATCAGCAATTGCGACAAGGGAAGTAGCAGACTTTTTGGTCTGGTTTCCTGTTTGTAGATTTCATTTACCAGGATCATCATTTGACTGATTGCTGTGTTAAACCCCATGGTTTCAATGTCGTGGGTAACCTTTTTTATGGTTTTATGCAGAGATTTTTTTAACTCGTCGGATAAGGACTTATCATCGGCGATTACGTTTCCACCATCGTCGAAAACCAAACGCGAGATACGTTCTAAAAACCGCTTTACACCGTCGACGCCAGTAGGGGACCAGGCTTTGTCCTTGTCCATGGGGCCCAAAAAGCAAATGAACGTGCGAACTGTGTCTGCTCCATATTTTTCAATCACCTCTTCGAGAGGTTCGACATTGCCGCGTGATTTAGACATTTTTTCGCCGTCTTTACCCAGAATCATTCCCTGATGGGCTAGTTTTTTAAAGGGTTCTGGATGCGATACTAAACCAGCATCGAACAACACTTTATGCCAAAATCGTGAGTACAATAAATGTCCAACCGTGTGTTCCGGTCCGCCGACATAAAGATCCACAGGCATCCAGTATTTTTGCGCTTCATGAGAAAACGGTTCGTTTTCGTTTTGAGGATCTGTAAATCTCAAAAAATACCACGACGAGCCAGCAGAGCCAGGCATCGTGTCTGTCTCACGCAGGCCTTTGCGTCCTTTTGGCGAAATGTAGTTTACAAACTCGGGCACCCTGGCAAGAGGCGGTTCGCCTTTTTCGGTTGGTTCGTAATCAGCTACATCCGGAAGTATGACAGGTAATTCATCGGCAGGTAAAGCGGTCAGCCCAGAATCAGGAAATCGCACCATGGGGAACGGTTCACCCCAGTAACGCTGTCGTGAAAAAAGCCAATCACGCAGTTTAAATAGAACTTCACGCTGGCCGATTTTCTCAGCTTCCAGATGCTGAGTCATTTTTTGAATAGCTGATTTTTTTTCTAAGCCATTTAAAAAATCGCTATTAATAAGCGTCCCATCGCCTTCAAATGGCAATGGCATTTCTGTCGCCGATTTTAAAACAGGAATGATTTCCAAATTAAATTTCTGGGCAAATTCAAAATCCCGTTCGTCGTGGGCCGGGACCGCCATTATGGCGCCGGTACCATATTCATTCAGAACATAATCGCTGATCCAAATCGGAATGTCTTTTTTAGTCAGCGGGTGCGTAGCAAAGGCGCCAGTGAATTCGCCTGTCTTTTCGGTATTGGCTTTGCGATCCACTTCGGATTTGGACAAAGTTTTTTTGATATAATTTTGAACCGCATCTTTGCGATCGGCCGAGCTAATTTTTGGAACGATCGCATTTTCTGGTGCAAGCACCATAAAGGTTGCGCCAAACAAAGTGTCCGGGCGAGTTGTAAATACAGTAATGGATTCCTCGGAATTTTTGAGTTTAAAATAAACTCGCGCCCCTTCTGATTTGCCAATCCAATTTCGTTGGCCATCTTTTGTTCGCTCGGGCCAATCAACCGTGTCTAGATCCGCGAGCAAACGGTCCGCATAGTCTGTAATTTTAAGCATCCATTGTTTCATTGGCATACGAATTACGGGGTGGCCACCGCGTTCACTTTTACCGTCCACGACTTCTTCGTTTGCCAAAACTGTTTTCAAAGCGGGGCACCAGTTTACCGGGACTTCTTTTTGATAGGCGAGACCCCGTTCAAACAGTTTAGTAAAAATAAATTGAGTCCATTTATAATATTTGGGATCGCAGGTAGACACTTCACGCGACCAATCAAAACTCAATCCTACTTTTTGCAATTGACGGCGAAAATTGGCGATCGCTTTTTCGGTGGTTAGGGCAGGGTGGATACCCGTTTGTATGGCAAACTGTTCTGCAGGCAATCCGAATGCATCGTATCCCATTGGGTGTAAAACATTGAAACCTTTGGCTCGTTTATACCGGGAAATTACTTCGGTTGGCATATAAGAAGCCGCATGACCAACGTGCAGTCCAGTACCCGAAGGGTAGGGAAACATATCTAAGGCATAATACTTTGGTTTAGTAGATTTTGGATCAGCCGTGAAGGCGCCCTGTTTTGCCCACTGGGCCTGCCATTTTTTTTCGTTTTCTTGTGAAGTATTCATGGACGGATTCTCGCATTTTTAGAGAAATCTTCAATAATAAAATGCCTCATTTACAAAGGCCTAAAAACTTTAAAAATGGGTCCTTTCAAGCGACCTCGACTGAAGAACAGTTTCCGGTTCGTGGCGGCTCCTGGATCTATTGTTACGGTGGTAAATAGCCGTAAACTAAAGAGATGTCTCAGGATATAGAACGTCCCGCCAAATCCAGAAAGATACTTGTCATCGACGATGACCCAAATGGTATCGATGTAATTTTAGAACCTCTCAAATGGGAAGGTTATAACGCTGTGGGCGTTCACACATTAGATGAAGGCCTTCGCGTTATTGATTCATGGATGCCCCTGATTATTGTTGTCGATTTCAAAGATAAAGATATGCGAATTCGTGCGATCGCCAAGGTTCGTGAAATTCGTCCCTTCGCCTCGCTCTTGTTACTTAGTGACGAATCTTCTACTGAATCGATTATTTTGGGTCTGGATAGTGGCGCAGACGATTACATCGTGAAACCGTTTGTGCCGCTCGAGCTTTTAGCACGGATTCGAACTCATTTAAGAATTCGAGATTTACAAGAACAGCTTATGTACGCAAATGAAAAACTAAAAGAGCTGGCGGACACGGATGACCTGACGGGGCTTCTAAATATGCGATCGCTTTATCAGAAACTTGAGTTCGAGTTGCAAAGGGCCAGACGGTTCGGGCGCCAGGTCTGCGTAATTATGTTTGATATGGATCATTTTAAAAGTGTAAATGATGGACATGATCATTTATTTGGCAGTTATGTTATCTCGGAAATGGGTAAAATAGTTCGGGCCAATACGCGAAACATTGATATTCCAGCCCGCTATGGTGGTGATGAGTTTTTGATCGTGTTAACCGAGGTAAATTTCGAAGGAGCCTTGTTTTATTGTGAACGCTTGCGCAAATCAGTGGAAGGTACCACGTTTCGCAGCGGTGACGACGTCATTCAACTTACTATTTCAGTAGGGTTTGCGGTGACAGATCCTTATGAAAATATTTCCCCCAAAGAATTAGTCAGACGGGCCGACCATGCGTTGTATGAAGCCAAAGAAAATGGCCGGAACAAAGTGTGTTTTTATAGAAATAAAAGCTCTGAAGCTGTTACAGAAAAACAGAAAACAGAAATAAAAACAGTTTCGACGTTGAAAAAAAAGAAAAAATCAGATAATCCTGCTAGCGTTTCCAATAAAAAACGCAAGCAGAGAGTAGGATGAATCCATTTAGAATAAGCCATCTTAGTGGCGTCAATCAGAGAATCCGAGTCGCGCAATTAAATATTGTAGTCAGCCTTTTAGTGTTAGCGCTTAAATTTTTAGGATATTATGTCTCTGGCTCCACAGCCATTTTTTCAGACGCTCTTGAAACACTTATTAATGTATTGACCGCGGTTACGGCACTTGTAGTGATACGATTGGTAGCCATGCCTGCGGATGAAAATCATCCCTATGGACATGGTAAGTTGGAATTTTTTTCCGCTGCTTTTGAAGGTGGCTTGGTGTTTTTTGCGGCTATTGCCATCATGTTCGAAAGCGTTCGGGCTTTTAAGTCGCAACAAGAAATAAATGAGATTCCATTTGGAATGTTTTTCATTTTTGTGGCGTCGCTTGTGAATTTTTTTATGGCGTTGGCTTTGAAAAAAGTAGGTCAAAAGGAAAAATCAGAAACTTTGTTAGCGAGCTCTGTTCATTTAATGAGCGATGTGTCCACTACGGTCGGTGTTCTGGTTGGTTTGTTATTGGTAAAGTTAACGGGGATGATGTGGGTCGATCCATTAATTTCATTTTTCGTCGCGATTCATTTGATTGTAGAAAGCTACCGTATTGTTCGACGCTCTGTTTCGGGCTTAACTGACGAGATGGATCTTAAATCGTTGAAAGATCTGTCTGCGGCTATTCAGAAAAACGTAAAGCCCGGAATCATCAATATTCATAATTTGCGGGCCATTCGATCTGGGCAATTTCACCATATCGACGCGCATTTAATAATTCCTGAGTTTTGGGATGTCGCTAAAGCCCACCGAGTGACTCATGATTTCGAAAAAAATGTAGTGGCACTGTACCCGTTTGATGGTGAATTTGCCTTTCATTTGGATCCGTGTGGCCGAAAGTATTGTGGTTCGTGCGATGTCGCCGATTGCCCTGTTCGAGAGTCTGAATTTTTAAAGAAATTTAGTTTTGAAAGCACCGAAATGATCAAGTCAGTCGGTGAGATTGTTGAAAATAAGGGCTAAGGTATCTAAAACCGATCGTGATACCGGTTGCTGATGTCGGCTGATACATGCGGACAGCCGCTGAGATTGTTTTGGTTAGTGGTTAGAGTGAAAAATTTCGTATCTATGATTTGCCCTTCTCGAATTAAATGGAATTCAAAATTATAAATTCCGCTTTTTTCAACTAGTGGACTAAAAGTTATTCCTTGGGATCCAGGCAATTCTTTTTTAATTCCACTTGGGATGGTGATTTTTGTCCCTTTTTTGACGCCGTTTACAAAAAGTTCTGAACTTGTCACGCCATCCGCCGCTCCGTATATATTGAAAATTAGGTCGATACCTTCGCAAACATTGACGGCTGCTTGGCTTTTGTAAGCCTGCGAATCACCATAAACATAGGCGGTTACATTGACGGCTTTTTGAAATAATTTGAAAAGACTTTGTTCGCTTTCAGCACACTGCTGTGAGGCGGTGTGGCGATACAGATTTTGCGTAAAGGTCGAATTAAAATCACCAAACACGACGTCAGGTAAAAACTCAGTTGTCATCCCATTGGGATTGCACTTCACTGTTAAGTAATCCTCAAAAGCAGTACCAGTTTTCGAGTTTTGAACGACCACTTTCTGAATTGCAGTTAAAGGTAATGACGGAATATTTGCAAAGCAAAAGTCAGAGCTAGCGCCACTTCCTAGATATTTGCTAAATCTAAAATTAGATAGCGCGGGACAAGATGTCACCGGATTTCCCTTAGGCTCAGATGAATTACTTACTTTTGGGTCTTCACCTACAATGATCACTGGCTGCTGTTTTGGTGTTGCGCCTCCATTTGATATTGAGCTGATTTGTGTGGACCTAGACACCGTCGCTAAAGCGCGATTTTTCGATGCAGGTATCAGCGAAGTCTCTTCGTAGATATTTGAATGTTGGCCAATATCTGATACTGTCTCAAAATTAGATTGTGCGCAATTCTGAAATAATCCAATGCCAATGGTTAATACGAGGCCACAAATTAATTTTATCCGTTTCATATTTCCCCCTAAAACAATCTGAATGCAATTTCGGTACTAGGTTGAATTTGGCCTTGTTAGTTTTAGACGATGGCAAAGTAGTCAGCTGTAGGTTCTTAGGCCCTGTCACGCCCAGAGGCCAAGGCTGTCGTATTAAAGGACAGCAATATATTTGGAGTGTGTTTCCAAACGGCCCCTGTAAAAATGTCAATTTCCATTCTTAGGGTTAAAAAGGAGCCAATAATCTATGTATTTTTGGAACTATTGGTGTTAACAAAGAAATACTTAAGGTCAAATATGCAAACAAAAAACTGGTCAGAACTTCCATTGTCAGAAAAAAAACTCGGTCGTGTGAATATCACTCGAACATTGCCCAAACAAAACCAGTACACGCTGGCCCTTGATGGAGAGTTTCGTAACCATGCGTTTAATGAAGAGCGCTCACCATTGAATAAGGGAAATTGGAAGCAGTATTTCGCTGATCCCAGCGCTCCGATGGATTTGGAAGTCGGGACGGGAACAGGCTATTTTTTTGAACACCAGGCGCTTCGGCAACCAGCTCGCAATTTAGTTGGCATTGAAATTAAATATAAACCATTGATACAGACCATTCGACGAACTCTTCGCGCTGGAGCAAAAAACGCAGTTGTTAGCCGATACCATGCATTTGATGTCGAAATGCTTTTTGAAAAAAATGAGATTGATAACGTATTTGTTCACTTTCCAGATCCGTGGGTTACTCCGAAGAAACCTAAAAATCGATTTGTTCAAATTAGAAACTTAGATATTCTTTTTGATTTACAGAAACCGGGTTCGTTTTTAGAATTCAAAACAGATTCACTGGCCTATTTCGAATGGGCATTGGAAGAAATCAAACAAAGTCGCTACAAAGTTGAGTTTGTTACTTTTGATTTACATCAATCTGAAAAGGCATCCGAAAATTTTGTCACTGGGTTTGAGACCATTTTTATTAACCAAGGTATTAAAATAAATTATATTTTACTGCGAAAAGAGTTAAGCTAATGAGTGATCTGGTTCAACTTTTTGTTTTCAGGCACGGTGAAACGGATTGGAATTTAAACAAGAAATTTCAAGGTCATTCTAATATTCCCCTTAACCAAAAAGGTCGCGACCAGGCCCAGCAACTGCGAGAGAAATTTAACACGATTCCGCTAGATGTTTGTTTATGTTCGGATTTAGACCGTGCTGTTGAAACGGGCCGGATTGCAATGGGCAATCACCCTGTTCCATTTTTATTTTCAAGTTCATTACGAGAAACCCACTTAGGGGATGTCGAAGGAATGTCGCAAATTGAAATCGCTGAAAAGTATGGCGAAGACACCTTAACTCGCTGGCGTTCGGTAAAACCGGAAGACATCACAATGGGTTTTGCCAACGGTGAAACTAAAATGCAGCACCTAAAGCGTCTCAAGGACTACGTTGAAGATATGATAAAATCCAATCAACAATTTCGTCGGGTAGCTGTGTCGACCCATGGAGGATCGCTCGTGCGTCTGGCGCATGCGACTGACAATGCTCCTGAACAGGCCATTCAGATTCCTAACTGTTGTCTTTATGAATTGGCTTTTAGCCGAGTCGATGGATCTTGGAAATACGTAAAGTATCACCAGTAATTTGTATCGATAGTCACATCACCTTGCAAGTAGGCTTGGCAGGCAAGTCGTTCGCTTGCAGTGACTCTATTTTTGGCAATCGTTTTTTCTTCTAAATTCTGTTTGGGAATTAAATTAGACGAACCAGTTAGGACATTCACTCTGCACTTGCTGCAAATGCCATCCCCTTTACAAGACGAGGCCACTGGGTGATTTTCTCGTAGTAGTAATGCCATTAAATTTAGAGAACGTGCGTCGTCTTTGTTGATTTTAATTGGTTTAAGATGGGGTTTATTAGCTGAGAAAAAAATAGTCATAGGTAAAGAGTATCTTAGCGAGTATCCGGGCCAAAGAGCAAATCAAACGTACGATCAAACGCATTCAAACGTACGTTTTTTGTAAATAATTATTTGCAAACCACTTTTGCAATTACATAGTCACCTTGTTTTAAGTCTTTGAACTTACAGACCCAAGTATATCGACCATTAGCTGCGAAAATACCATAAGACCCTTGAAGCGTACCTTGACCAGCGCCATAATGAATCGAACTACCAATCATAGCTTCTGCTTTTCCATGAGTGTCGCAGCCGCCATAAGCAATCGATTGGTCTTCTTTTTCACATTTAGCTACGGCCAAACCGTGCCCTGTGGTATTAGTTAAGGCGATTGAAACCTGACTAGTTTCAGAATATTCAAATAAGCCCGAACCTAAATTTAGAGTTTGTTTTTCCGCAGGTTCCGCACCTGCAGTGAGCGTCAACGTCGTTGAAATTAGTAATAGGCCAGTGGCCAATAGATTTTTCATTTGTTTCCTTTTGCATTAAGACCACGAGTTAACCCCGAGTTCCAATTATTTTAAGAGTGTTTTTTATAACTCTGAACTGAATAGGTTTTAATTGTTTAAAAAGCGAGTGTAGAATAGCAGTCAGGTACTTTTTGCAAACACGCGCACGAATACGATCCTAGTATTGGGAGGCCTTGGATGAATGACAATGGAAATGAAAAATGGGTTCTTTTGGGCGCAAGTCGCGGTTTGGGTCTGGCATTCTCAAAGCTAACTTTGGCTAGGTTTCCTAATATTGACTTATTTTTGGCCTCTCGAAGTATCAATGGGTTTGATTTTTCAAATACGGATCTTTTCGAGTTTTATGCTGAAAAAATAGCCGATTTCAAAGCCGATCGAATTTTTTATTTTGCTGGAGGTGGTCCTTACGGCCCCTATTCAAAATTTGAGTGGAAAGATCAGCTTTGGAGTTTTAATGTGTCGTTTGGCTTTCCAGCTTACCTATTAAACTATCTTGGAAAATTAGATTCAAAAATTTTACAAATGGTGTTTGTGGGCTCCTCTATTGCTGAAACACAGCCCGATCCAAATGCTGCTATGTATTGTGCTTCTAAACACGCATTGCGTGGTTTAATTACGACGCTCCAAAAAGAAGGTTTTCAGATACCTCTCAGTTTGTTTAGTCCGGGTTATATGAACACGGATATGTTACCAAAATCGGCCTGGCCCAGGCAACATGGTCTGGTGGCTGAACCTGAAACTATTGCTCAGCAACTCTTGCAGTTAGTCATAAGCTTTGACGGCAAATAAAAGTAGGATTTAAATTTTAAATCGAGTAAAAATCGAGATGGAACTTTTTAAAGGATAATTTATGAGTGCTAGTATTGAAGATGTGATTATTATTGGATCTGGACCTGCGGGATTAACTGCCGCCATTTATGCTGCCCGAGCTAATTTAAAGCCCCTGATGATTGAGGGCGAAGAAGCTGGCGGTCAGTTAATGATTACGACCGATGTTGAAAATTATCCAGGTTTTGAACATGGAGTTACTGGACCTGATTTGATAGCAGTTATCAGAAATCAAGCTAAGCGTTTTGAAACTCGATTTATTACAAAAAATGTAACCAAAGTAGACTTTAGTAAGCGTCCTTTCAAGGTCTGGATTCGCGATCAAGAGTATCAGGCTAAAACTGTGATTGTGTCAACTGGCGCGAAAGCTAAATATTTAGGATTGCCGTCTGAAAAACAGTATATGAGTCGCGGGGTTTCTGCTTGTGCAACCTGTGATGGTGCGTTTTTTAAGAATGTTGTAGTGGGTGTTGTGGGCGGCGGTGATACCGCTATGGAAGAAGCCAATTTTTTAACTCGATTTGCATCTAAAGTTTATATTTTTCACCGACGAGAATCATTTCGGGCTTCAAAAATTATGGTCGATCGAGCTATGAAAAATCCAAAAATTGAAGTGGTCTGGAATTCTGAAGTTACGGAAGTTCTAGGTGACGGCAAAAAAATGAACGCCGTGATATTGAATGACACCAAAACAAACTCTAAACGTCAGATGAGTCTAGACGGATTATTTATAGCCATTGGACATAAGCCCAATACCGAATTATTCACTGGTGTTTTGGATATGGATGAAACAGGCTATTTAAAAACAAAGCCGGGC
>JAYVPD010000199.1:0-4554 GCA_043757515.1 Pseudobdellovibrionaceae bacterium | reverse complement strand
ATAGAAGCAAAAAATGATCAAGGACAAAAACTAGCAATTAAAACTGAATTTGAAGGAACTATTTCGGGTGTAAACTATTCTCCTGAAGGACCAGTGCTCATGATTGGTAATCAAACGGTACGATTAAAGGACGTTAAGAAGATTGTGGATCCAAGTGTGCTTTCGATGCCGGCTAAACAAGCGGCACCAATTGGAGCCGCTCAAATGGGACCAGCGCCAGCCATTGCAAGCGAAGCCAGTGATGGGGATGTAGCGGCCGCAGCTGCCCAAACGGGTGTTCCTGTCGATGCAATGGCGAAAGCCATGGCGGGGATGGCATCCTCTGGTTTGACGATGACCAATCCAAAAACTGAAGTAAAAACCGAAGCAAAAACCAATTCGGGATCGCACTCAAAAATAAAAGCCTCGGTCATTCAAGGAGCTCCGGAAGCGCCGCCCAAAAGTAGACTGATGGAACAAGTGGGAATGTCATCCGGAATGATGGATAAACTAGCTAAAGAGACAACGAATAATTAGAGGATTGTATGACCGCCGAAATTACCCCATGGAAACCTTGTAGTAGCTGTAAAAAAGATATCGGATTAAATGTAAAGTACTTTGAGTGCAGTGTTTCCACCTGCACGGGCCCACGCACCGGCTACGTTTTTTGTAGTGTTTCTTGTTGGGAGCGCCATGTCCCTGGCGCCAAACATCGTGATGCCGCCGCGGTTGAAAAAAAATCGCCTGCGTCTGCTGAAGCCGCTACTGACCCCACTCGTCCTGCTACACATGCTGGCGCTGTTTTAAGTGGACAGAGGCGGATTGTCGCTTCGTCACCTAACCCAAATGCCTCTGCGTCTGTTCGGAAAGATGATAATGAGATTTTGGTCGTTGTATCGAAAGTAAAAGCTTACATAAAGTCACAGGCGGACATGAATGTATCAGATGATATTATGGACATACTGTCTCATCGCATTCGTTATTTTTGCGATCAGGCTATTAAACATGCCCAAGCAGATGGTCGCAAAACAATCCAAGATAAAGACATGAAGGTATCGACCTAAAGTCAAAATCTATTTCAAAATAGTGTCATCCCTCAGATATTAAAAGATTAATCAAGATTCATTGCCTTGCTTTGAGTTAATGCCCTTGCCATAGTTCACTGTGGCGAATGCGTAGAACAAACATTAAGCATGGGAGTACTAATTGGAATTACTGAGTGCGATTCTGTCAGAGAAAAATGAAGCTCTGACATCCCAAGGCCGCGCACAATGGCTTTCTAGGCTGTTGCATTGGTTTCAACGACCGCGTTCAACCGACGAAAAAGAACTGAATTGGGAAAAAGTATACACCACGCGATTGAAGTTTTTGACTCTTCAATTGCGGAGCAACCCAGAATGGCGAATTATATTTGAAAGTTATCTTAAGCACGTCCTCATTGATCTAATTAAATCAAATCAGCTGTCGAGTGCTGGTCTTCCAGATGAAACTAGTTTCTTTCAGGATTTTTTCAATCGATTGTAAAATAAAGTTCTTCCAAAGGGGATTATCAAAGGCGACCTTAAAAATATTTTGTCTAATACTTTTGATTCGGAAAATGAAATTCTAATGATTGACGCTATTGACGAAGGTACAATTAGTGAATTCATAGTTGAAGTCTTTCGAAGTTCCTCTGATTTTGAAATAATTAGAACTTCGTTAAGCCAGTCTTTAGTTCGCACAAGTCTTCAACTAGCAAATAGTTCAATTTTGCTTTCAAATAAATTGCTTAAAAGCGGCTTACCAAACTGGGATACTATTGAAGGAATTTCCAAAAAAATAGTATTTGCTTTTGCAGAACCTGCGAAAATAAAAGTAGACGAATTGTCTGAATTGATTCTACTTCTCGAACAGGAAACATTAGATATTCAGGCCAATTTAGGTCAAACAGGTGTTGAAATTGAAACGGTTTATACACTTCAAATTCAACTTAGAAGAATCAAGCGATTCAAACTCATCGTCAGTTTGCTTAACAGCAACGTCCCTTTAGCTTTGTCTAGTCGCCTTTTTTTCTCTGAATTGGTGCGAGATGTTTATGAAAGTCGAGGATTAAAGTCATTCTTAGTAAGTAATTTAGAGTTACTCTCTAAACGAGTGATTCAAGGAAATTCCGCAATCGGAGAACACTATGTGGTCCGGACTTGGTCCGATGTAAGAAGTATGTTTTATTCAGCACTTGGCGGCGGTTTTATAACTGGCTTCACAGTCTTTATAAAGCATATTTTGTCTTTGCTTCATTTATCTGGGTTTATTAAAGGACTCACAGAATCACTAAACTATTCGTTCAGTTTTCTATCGATTCAGCTAGCGGGTTTCACACTGGCCACCAAACAACCATCGAACACTGCTGCCTACCTGGCTAAAACCTTGGCGACCTCGACACGCGAAAGCGCGTTGTCGATACTTTTTATTTTGCGAGCTCAATCGGTTGCGGTTATAGGAAATATTGCTGCTGTAGTGCCTGTTTGTTTTACGATATCATTTGCCTTTAAATTATTGGGGCACCCGATAATGAGTTCAGAAGAGGCCCATACTGTTTTTGAATCCAGCCATTTATTAGGTCCCACCGCTTTGTATGCAAGTTTTACCGGAGTATTACTTTTTATATCCAGTTTAATAGCCGGTTGGTTTGAAAATTTTTGTATTGTTACTAGTTTGCCAGAGCGAATTCAGCACAATGCCAAATTTGTAAAGCTTCTTGGAAGCCGCGGGGCCGCCACAGTAGCAAAGTTTGTAAAATCAAATAGCAATGCATTGGGTGCCAATTTATCTCTTGGTTTTCTGCTAGGGTTAACACCCCAACGGATGAAATTCATGGGTCTACCGTTAGAAACTAGGCATATTACCCTAGCTTCGGGGACCTTTGCATCGGCTTTTCCACTGGTTTATACAGACGACTATTCAATATTATCACTTGTTGATTCTGTTGGCGGTTTAGCAATTATAGGAATTTGCAATTTATTTGTCAGCTTTGGATTGTCGTTAACTTTGGCGTTGGCCGCGTCCGATGCTTCGCGAGGTTCCTTTGTAAAACTTTTACGATGGACAGGGAAAACAATAATTCGACGTCCTTATGTTTTAATTTTTCCCGAGCACCGGGCCAAGAGAGACTGATTAACATTATTTAGCTAAGCGGGGATATTTATTGACTGATGCCGCCTCGATTTATAGATATAAATCATGATAGTTCGATTCTGGATATTAGTATTAGCCACACTTTTAGTAAATAAAAGCTATGGCTTGCAAGAGGACCAAGGCCAGTCATCAATACTAAGTCGTCCGACCTGCCAGGCGTTTAATCAAGTGTTAAATGATCAGTGGCAAGAGCTAAACCGCTTGTATTTGGGGTCAGATTCCCGTTTCACAAAAATTGAACTTGAAAATTCACCGTATTTTATTTCTAACTCTGAAACAGATTTGATAATTTTACTGCACGGATTTTTGGGCTCACCCCATGAAATGAATCGTTTAGCGGGTCCCTTGAAAAACAAAGGATACAGTGTTTTAAATGATTTGATTCCAGGCTATGGCTTTTCCGCTCGGGTCGCTAATCAGTTTACGGAACAGTATTGGAATCAGTATTTCTCTGTTCGCTATACCGCGGCTTTTCAGTGTTTCAAACGGGTTCATTTAATAGGTTTTTCTACGGGCGGATTAATAATTCATAAATTTCTTATGACCAATCCAAAATTGAAAGCGGCGTCTGTGCATTTGATATCGCCGTTCTATTCGCCGACATTGAAATTTGTTACTTTTTTTACTCTGTGGTTTAGTCGATTTCAAACTGAAGTGCCTCTGAGCTTTCTCTACCTTTCGACGATGGGTTTGAAAGAATTAAAAATAATGATTCGATATCCTGATTACTACCTGCGAGATGCGCCCTATTTAAATATGAATGAAATTGCAAAATCGGGGCAAGAGGTTATTGACTATAAATCCCAAAATAAAAATCAATCTCCAGTTGTGGTTTATGCTACTAGCAAGGATTTGGTGATGGATTTTGAAACAACTATGAAAATGGTATCTCGTGATTTTTCCAATTCAAAGTTAGTGAATTTCTCTGAAACTCAAGCCCCTCATCATTTATTTTGGCCCGAAGTCAGTGACGTAGCATCGGAATTTGAAAAACAGATTTTAGATTATTTTTAAAAGACCAGGACTTAGGTAGGGAAACGAGTTTGCCCGAAGATTAAGATCTAGTCACTTTTTGCCACTCTTTCGTCAGATATTGAATTTTAGACTAGATTTCAAACATTATTCTCGCTGGACTTGAAAATCGAGACTCAAATCTGTGAGAATAAATACATGGACATGAAGAAACTGAATACTTTAGACACAGCGATCAAGGGAACAAGCTTTCCTACGCCTGGCATCGGTCAAGGTAAATCAGATTCCGTTGTAGGGCCTTCGTTTAAGCAAACGCTGGATCAGGCCGCTTCTGTGGATTTGAAAAAAGTCACAGGCGATGCCGGGCTGTCAGAAAAGGGAATCAAGTTTTCTAATCATGCTATCGAGAGAATGCAATCTCGCGGAATA
>JAYVPD010000198.1:0-52930 GCA_043757515.1 Pseudobdellovibrionaceae bacterium | reverse complement strand
TGTCGATAATTATAATTAAGTAGAATTTTGGAGATAGAAATGCTTCTAAGTACCGTAATTTTTTTACCAATATGTTTCGCCGTCTTTATCACCTTTTGGCCACAAGAGCGAACTTTGCGGCACTTGGCTTTTGGCTTTTCCATAATTGAATTTCTAATAAGCCTTGTGATTCTTAACGAATTTGATATTGGCTCTGCGCGATTGCAGCTTGTAGAAAAAGTTTCCTGGATAGACCGTTTTGGAATTCAATATTTTGTGGGAATTGATGGTATTTCACTTTGGCTAGTTATCTTAACGACTTTTATAACTCCAATAATAATTCTAGCTTCTTGGAAATCAATTGATACGAAAATTAAAGGCTTTCATGCGTGCCTGTTTTTGCTTCAGACAGCAATGATCGGGACTTTTTTGTCTATGGACGCGATTCTGTTTTATGTATTCTGGGAATTATCTTTAATTCCAATGTATTTCATGGTTGGTATTTGGGGCGGGGCACGTCGCATTTACGCGACCATAAAGTTTTTTATATTCACAATGTCGGGCTCTGTTTTGATGCTGGTTGCAATCATCTATATGATGTATCTAACTCAGCAATCGTCTGGGGTTATGAGCGCAAGTCTTTTAGAGTTTTACAAAGTTAAAATACCCTTCGTTGCTGGCACCTTAATGAACCAACAAACGCTTCTGTTTTTTGCTTTTGCATTGGCGTTCGCAATCAAAGTTCCGATTTGGCCCGTCCACACTTGGTTGCCAGATGCCCACGTCGAAGCGCCTACGCCGGGTTCTGTTATCTTAGCTGGCGTAATGTTAAAAATGGGGACCTATTGTTTTTTACGCTGGGTAATTCCTTTGTTTCCAGATGCAACGGAATATTGGGCCTGGCTGTTTCTATCCCTTGGCGTGATTGGAATTATTTATGGAGCGCTTGTCGCCATGATTCAGCCTGATATTAAAAAACTGGTCGCCTATTCGTCAGTTTCGCATATGGGATATATTATCATTGGTCTATTTGTTTTGAATCAATATGGAATTACCGGCGGCATCTATCAAATGCTTAATCATGGGGTTTCGACGGGTGCTCTGTTCCTGCTTATTGGGATGATTTACGAACGCACGCATTCTCGAGAGATTTCTAAATACGGCGGATTAGCATCTGTGTTGCCGATTTTTACCATCTTCTTTTTTATAATCACGCTTTCATCCATTGCGGTTCCTTTGACAAATGGGTTCATTGGCGAATTTTTGATTCTACTTGGAACCTTCACGGCAGCCCCTGTATATGCCTATTTTGCAGTAACCGGGGTTATTTTAGGTGCTGCGTATATGTTGTGGATGTTTAAACGCGTATTTTTTGGTGAAAAGGGCGAACTTGTAAAAGATGAACACCACCCGTTGCAAGATCTAAATTTGCGCGAAATTTTTGTAATGGCGCCACTTGTAATTCTTGTTTTTTGGATGGGACTGTTTCCCAACCATTTTTTAAATTGGACTAAATCGAGCGTCGATCATCTTGTTGCAAATAAAAACAAATACTACCTAGAGATTCATGAAACTCATGTGGCTAAAGGAAATGATTATGGAAATTAGTATAGGGCTTGCCGATATTATTCGGATATCACCAATGATTGCGATTTTTATCGCGAGTCTTTTGCCAATAACCACCAAAGTATTTAGCGGCAACAAAGAACCTAATAACTTGGTGACGTTGATTCAAGGCATTGGTGGACTAATCATCGGATTGGTTCTTCTTACCATCGTTGGCGGCAGCGGGGAATTGGCGTTTAGTAAATCCTTAGTGTTTGACTCTATCACCCTGTGGATGGGTTCGCTTGCGATTCTATCAGCGGCCGGCGCCATCATCATGATGTACGAAAACTATTCTACCAATGGACGTCAGTTTGCTGAGCTTATTTTCTTGGCTCTTAATTCAGTAGTTGGAATGCTAATTTTGGTTTCCGCGATGGATCTACTGACATTATTCGTAGGACTTGAGTTGATGTCATTGGCGCTTTACTTGATGATCGGAATGAGCCACGAAGAGAAGTATTCAAAAGAAGCGGCTTTCAAATATTTTCTTTTAGGAAGTTTTGCGTCGGCCATATTTTTATATGGAACTGCTTTTGTTTTTGGAACGACAGGTTCGACAAATCTAATTACGTTTATGCAAGAAGCGTCAAGTTTAGTTCAATCCAACCGATTGTTTCTATTCGGCATTTCGTTTGTGATCCTTGGATTTTGTTTTAAAGTTTCAATCGCGCCATTTCACGCCTGGACACCCGATGTTTATCAGGGCGCGCCTACGCCTCACACAGCTTTTATGGCAACCGCAGTTAAGGTTGTTTCTTTCGCTGCGTTTCTAAGAGTTATCGCGACAAAATCACTTGTTGGCTCAACTGGGTTGTTTGATGTTTTACAATGGATGGCGGTCATTACCATGATCGTTGGCAATGTCGGCGCTATAATTCAGACGAATTTAAAGAGGGTACTAGCTTATTCGAGTATTTCAAATTCTGGGTATATCCTTGTCGGGGTTATTACAGCGGGAATCAGTGATACCGGTTTTTTTGGAGCCTCAGCGGTTATATTTTATCTTTTCGGATATTGCCTGATGACCCTAGGTGCGTTTGCGATCGTTTCTATTTTAGAAAAAAATGAAAATCACATGATATCGCTGGATGGGTTAAAAGGACTTGCGTCGCGAAGACCAGTGTATGCTTTTTGCTTTTCATTGTTTCTTCTGTCGCTAGCGGGTATTCCGCCGTCTATTGGTTTCTTTGGTAAGTTTTATTTGTTTAATGCGGCTATCGGTGAGGGTTTAATTTGGCTGGCAGTATGGGGCGTTTTGAACTCTGTAATTAGTGTTTACTATTATTTACGACCAATTGTTCTTATGTATATGACCGAAGGTGAATCGGAAATCGCGGGCCATAGCTTAAGTGCTACAACTGTTACTATGATAGTATCGGCGGTATTTATTGCGGTTATGGGCGTTCTTTCGGGCCCCATTTTTACAGCAGTAGAAAAAAGCTTTATAAACTAGCGGCAATTCAGCGAATACAAATAGCCGCTTTCAAAACCAAAATCGCCATCGAGAGAGGCTTGCACAGTCATCCGGCCTGAAGGCGCTTTGAATACTTTAATTAGATAATCGTTTTTCTTGCAGGAATATCCCGCTTTGGTTTCCCCACAATGCAGTAGCAATTTTCTTTTTGAACTAGAATACAAGGCACCTTCTAGCAAACGTGTTTTAGGATTGAGTTTAATTTCGAATGATTGACTGGCAGTCAGGCACAAAAATACAGGCTTTTCTAAAGCAAAAGAAAAATTCGGAAAAAGAACAAACAACAGGAAAGACATTAAAACTTTAATCACCAATTACCCCGTCAATGACAGGATATCTAGCCCCAATAGTCGATATACGCAATGGACAATGTTTAGACATATAAATTGTCTAACTTTAAACGCTAGGATTTTATTACAAAAAAAGGGTAAAAGCCCTATTCCTGTCCGGCTTTTCTGGTAGTTAGTGAGGTTTGGCGCTGGCAGCCCGAAAGCTCGCGGCCAAGGGTGCGTTGGCTTGAAATCGCGCTCCAAAGATCATCTGCGCATGATCGCAAACCACTTGTCAGCGGCGCATGGCCGGCACCAGCAACCGTTAAAAACTGACGGACTGCTTTCTTTTGAACTTCGTAGTGGTAAAGCGCCGTGTACATTGGGGCTGCCGGGTCATTTGGACCTTGGAAATAGTAAATAGGTACTGAAATCAAATAGTCAGCAGAATCATATGGTTTTTTATAATCGATACCCTCGCACACATTTTGGCCAGTTCTGGTCAGACGATTACTTTCTAGGCTTCGCCCAAAATACCAGTCGCCCCAAAGTTCGCCACAACCAATCATACGAAAAAATAAATTGGGAAATTGGGATTCTTTGAGTCTAGAAAACAAAGACGGCAAAAAAGGCTGATCCTTGGCCGGCACTTTTTTAGCAAAATAAAGTTCCAGCAAATGCAAATGCCAATTTAACAATGGGCCACTGATGGGAGCGTCCGGAACATCCCCAACGATCAGATCATTGGTGATCATAGAGCCCCACTGCTGCTTGGTAAAAGCCGTTTCAATTTTACCTGATTGAAAATAGGATTTCCAACTTTGAGGCAATTTGGCGGATGCTTTTTCCCATTCCATTTGAAAAAAATAAAAATAAGAATCGAAGTTATCAAACTTTTTACCAATTGTTCCTTCTAAAACTAAAGCCACCGGAGCTTCCCATTTTTCTGTTTCCAAACGTTTAGCTAATTGGGTAGCCACGACTGTTCCATAGGACGTTCCATAAATAATATAATTTTTCAGATTTAAGGATTTAATAGCTAGAAAGATATCATTCACAACATATTCGGTTTTTAAATACGGAACCAAAACCTGAGACTCAACAACGTAGTTGCAGCCCTGGCTTCGGGGGTCCGTGTAGAGTTTATTAAAATTTGCGGGAATAGCGCCCATTACAGACTTGTCGCCCCCAATGATTGAGGTCTGACCAGGGCCACCCGGAATCACCACTACAGTTGGTGCTAACGGATTTATGAGTTCGTATTTAAAGCTGTATTCAAACTTTGGAGATTTCGGCCTGCTCGGGTCCCAAGGCACTTTCACAGTTCGAATTGTTTTGATATCCATGCAAGGGTTTTGCAGTACCTGCGCAAAGGCTAAAGTGAAATTAAATAACAGGCAGAAACTAAAAAAAACGATACCGAATTTCATTTTGATTCCTTTGCCAAGGTCTTATGTAGTTTTACTCACCGGCGCAACCGAAAACGCTGAAATTTGAAAGAATCACAATTAAATTACCAACAAGATTTAGAACACTTAGGTCGCTAAACACTCACAAAGCCTAAGTGGGCTAGGGCTCTTTATGGGCTAGTTAGTGTTTTAGGTCTGAATTTTTTTTAATGGCGGATTCTCTTATAAAGGCCGAAGTCAATCTTGAGCCTTTAAACTGCAGAGAATACATGAAAAAATCATCATTCATCCTAAAAACTGTAAGGATGGGCGAGCTGTTCTCTTGTTTGGCTAGTTGATTGATAGCTTCTGATTTAGCATCCTTAAAGCTAACAATCGCCCATTTTCGATCTTTTGTTTTTACCTTTGTGGTTTCTGTTTTGGTGCCGCTTGAATCCACAGTCGCAGTTTGAGGATCAAAATATTTCACTGGAATTTTAACTAGAGTTTTCATGTTGTTAATTTTGCTGCGGTCGTCAGTTGGTTTAGCGCCCTTATCTGCGCCATCGACTAAACCTAAAATCAAGTCATGAGTTTGCACAAATTGAATTCTTTCAGCGGAACTCCAGTCGTAGCTTAATGGATTTTGACGAGTCAACAGATTAGACGCTTCTTCAGTGGATTTAGCAGTTGATGTAAGAGTGTACCAGTTGCCATCAAAAAATCCCGCTTTAATTATTTGTTCAGAGAGCTCTTGAAAACCAGCAATTTCTGGAACTTTTGAAATTCTAAAATGAGTCGCTTCGTTTTTGCTTAGTACGGTTTCTTCTTTTAGGCGCGCAGTTTCATCGCCATTGTCATCTTTAGCTAAGACCACTTTAAAAAATCCGGTTATGGGGTAGGAAAGCAAAGGAACAGAATAGGTTCGATCATCCTCGGTTTCCGCCAAAAGTTTTTCTTCTGAAGTGACCGACTTTTCGTCGCTGTTACGGTAGATTATCAATTTTTGCCCAGAAATTTTGTAAATCAATTTATAGCGAGTCTTAGTTAGCCCAGCCAGCTCAAGGTCTTTTGGAAACAAAGGGGCCTCGGTTGAATAGCCAACTATTTTAACTCGTGAACTTTCTCTTTCGGACAATGACTCTCCTGAAGCGCTTAATACAGTCCCCTTGGCTTCATTTGTCTCTAAAACATCTTCGCGGGAATCATATTCAGAAACGCTCAGTAAATCTTGCCCCGCGCCCTCTGGGAAAGTGGCATCACGTTTTTTTACACAGGAAACCTGAGAAATAAATATGAACGCTAGTGTCAATGCCATGAGCTGAGCCAGGATCTTACGATTCGACATTTGATTAACTAGTTGGACTTTCATAGGCAACTCTCCAAGCTGATTCGAACAAATAGATAGCGAATCTTGTGCCGCGGGTGGTTTTCAGGGTTATCAGCGAAATTTTAAGTAGTTATGAAGTTTTAAAAGAAGGCTAAAAATCGATTTTGCTTATAAAGTCGACACAAGTAACGCTAAATGCAGACAGAGAAGCTTGAAAATAGTTTAGAGTTACAAATGCTTACGAAGCGTATTGATGCCCGATTTGAACCCCATCCTAACTATTCGTTCAAGTATTTTAGGGCTTAGGCTGAAGTGATCCACCATGAACATTTCGTAATTCTGGGGCCTTGGAGTAATATGAATGTATTCTGTATCAGAGTTATGATTGAAGCGCTCATTGAAAATATTTAGAAGTTCGGTTCGATGTTCGTCAGGGAGTTTGTTTTTTAAAAAATAGGAATCAATCGTTTTATGTATAGAGCGAAGTGTGTTTTGCCATTCAATATGTTTTCGGGTTTTCTGTTCGAGCACCTGGTACAATGCCTGATTTAAAATTACCGGGATTCCATATTTATGTAAACTGCCTATTTCCGGAGTGTAGTGATATGGTTGCATAGAAAAAGACGAAATGACTAGGTCGCACCCGTGGTCAGCCGCTATATGGGCTGACAAAGTTTCCCGAATTTCCCCGTCATAATAATAGCGCTCTTCTCCTTTTTGGTTTGGCAAATTGTAAGGGGAAAAGATCGGCGGAAGCGACGTGCTGCTGGCTACGGCTTCGCTTATAGAAGCATAATTAATAAATTTAGTTGTCGCAGTTTTAGAATTCTCTTTAAAATTCCCAAAGATAACCTTACGTGAATGGTTGAGTTGTGTGGCCACGATATAAAGCTCTGGATCCAAAGCGGCAAAGTCGTTTTCAATTAACACGTGTTGTCTAAGGTATTTCTCTACCCCTTTTGTTGTAAAAAGTCCGTTAACCTTAAACCCATTTTTAATAAGGGTTTCGATGCCGCCGGTTACAAGGGACTTGCTTAAAATTCCTTTGGGCAAGTAATTGAGTAGGCTACGGCTGTTCACATCAAATATTTTTCGATAGGTCATTGGCGTGAGTATTCTAAAATCTTGATTTGAATACTCAGGACTTACGCCCAATCCAAGCTGGAAGGCAGTTATTAAAGACTCAACTGGATAGCCGGCCGCCAGGATTGTACTGACAAAGGACCCTGCGCTAGAGCCGACATAGAGTTGAATAGTCAAATCAGGGCGCCTTTTATTAGCCAAAAGCTTTTTAGGCCCGCCAGCGAAATGAAAACCCTTGGCTTTTAAAGCTAAGCAAACGCCAATATGGTAAGCTGCGGCTTTGATTCCACCGCCACTTAGTACCAAGCCTATTTTCTTTTTATTACTAATTCGGGTATTCACAGGTGCCTAAATTAAATCGCCTTGGATAGGAATAATCAACTGCTATTCAGGCCCTAGGTGTAGATTTCAGGGGATAATCAAAGATTATTCACTAGCGATTTGACACCGAATACTCGGATGAATATGGTCAAATATAAGAATAACCACATCACCAAACTGGTTACTCTTGTTGGGTTTGTTGCCTAACCGCTAAATTGACAGGCAAACAAGATAAGAAATTACTTCGAGTTTTGTTTGCTTGTTTGAATCCTTAAAGGCAACACACCATGTTCGGACCACACTGTTAATTGAAGTTATAAGTTGAAGCTGCAAAACGAAACGGAATCGAATGGATACTTGGCTACCTCTAACAGATTATTCTTCGAAGTACAAAATCAGTGTTTCGACATTGAGACGAAGAATTAAAACGGACGATATTAAATACCATTTTCAAGATGGTAAATATTTTATTTTTGATGAACCAGTAAAAAGTTCTACAAAGAGCGGCCCCTCCCTTAACTCTTCTTTAGAACCCGAATTGGAATTTGAAAACGAAATATTAAATGAATTTGATCATTCATTGTCGTCCTCCGCTAAGGAGCCAACTTTTTTTGAATCCGTCCAGCCAATCTATGTAGATCGGCCCTATGAAAACAGGCAGCAGGCAGTGGCGCCTTCCCAAACCTATAACCCAGATTTTTTAGAGAACCTTAAAAAGTCAGCCAATGCAAAATTGCCTCAAGTAAAAATGCAACAAGGCGCCTTAAGCCAGCAGTCGGTTCGAGCTGGAAAAGCCATAAACATCGATGAAGAGTACTATTTTAGAAAAGAAAAAGAAGCCGACCTGCCTACATTAAAAGAATTTTCCGATAAAATATCAAAAATTGGCAGCAACGAACCTGTGCTAACTGCTGCTAATAAGCTGCTAAACGAATTAAAAAAAGCGTACACCCAAATTCTTCATGAAAAAGAAGAACAAATGATGATTCTTAAAGAAGAAGTTTCCGATCTAAAAACACTCGTAAAGGCCCTTGAGCGAGAAAACGAAATGCTAAAGCAACAGTGGTAATAACTTCATAGATTCAAAGCGTGAAAGAAATTCCAAAACAATAAAAACTCCGTTTTTATTGAAAAATAACGCCCCTTATACTACCTGTCGCCGCTGCCAATCAATCCTTGGCAGGAGGCTCTATGACCTTGAATTCAATATTTTCTCTTTTCTGGGAAGATAAATCCAAACTTGACCGCGAGACCCTCTTAAAAAATCGAGTTCCCATTACGGGCCTTATTAAGGGAGACAATTTTGGCTTTGAACAAAAAGTTTCCGGAAATCATGTCTATATGGAAACAGGGGAAGGGCAGCCCATTATTTTTTGCCACGGCCTGTTTGGAAGTTTCAGAAATTTTGGCCAAATAGGCCAAGAGCTTTCTTCCCGGTTCCGAGTCATTGTGCCCTGCATGCCTATGTACGACGCCCCTTTGAAAAAGTGTACGGTCGAAGAATTGGCAATCTATCTTGAGATTTTTATTAGTGACCTGGGTTTGAAGAATTGCATTGTTGTTGGCAATTCTATGGGCGGAGGAACCGTTTTAAAATATGCCATTCACAATTTAGCCAACGTGGACAAAATCATTCTCTTTGCTAGTTCGGGCCTATCATTTATCCCAATGAAAGGCGGATATATGAAACTAAAGGAAATTAGCTACGTCCGAGATCTTTTAAGAGACATATTTTTTGATTCAAGTGTTTTATCAGAAGACGAAATCTACGAAGTTTATAAAGTAATGCAAAACAAGCAAATGCTTTTGCGTTGTTTACGATTTACAAGCTCTACAAAAAGAAATTTTCTACATCAAGATCTAAAGCAACTCGACATACCTACGCTAGTAATTTGGGGAAATAACGACAAAGTTACGCCTCCGTTTATAGGTAAAGAATTTGAATCCCATATTAAAAATTCAACTCTCCATTATTTAGAAAACTGCGGCCACGTCCCTTGTTATGAAAAACCTACGGAGTGCTTAGAAATCATAAATGAGTTTTTGTCTCGTATTGCAAGGCCTAAACTTAACCATTAGATCATTGGTAACTGATTTGCTAATTTAACACGTATGGAATTTTTACGTGGTAAACTAAGTTTTATAGTGGTTTTAGTGGCATTTTTGGCTCATTTTTCTTGGGCTGACCAAACTTTAGACAAAAACAAATGCACTACGATTGATGTATCCCAAAGACTAGGGGAGCTTAGAAATCAAGGCAATATTGGTTGGTGTTACGCCAATGTAGCAGCTGATCTTTTAACATTTCGATTTAACGACGAGCTTCATGGCGAGCGGGCTTCAGCAGGCTACGTTGCCCTAACATTCAATGAATTTGCTAAATTAAAACCTCATCCCGATCAAGATGCGGGACTGATATCGCCGGCCGTGTTTTTTTCCCAACGCAATGGAATTTGTCCACAGTCCTTTCAAGACTCCGTTTTGAAAAACAGCCCCTTTAAATCAATTAAAGAGCAAATAAAAGGACTTGTTGAACTTAAGCGGAGTTTTGACAAAACCAAGTCGACCCATTTCAAAGACCTTGAAATTGTCAAAAAATATAGGGATTCAAATAGCTATTTAAATACTCTTTCAGATGAAGTTTTAGTTGAAATTCTTGAATCCACATCGACCAGAACATTTCCAAGAAAATTAGCCGAAACATTGTGTAAACCCCAAATGGTTGAAGTAAAACACGATGTGAAAATTCGATTTCAAGAAAGTTTTATTGAAGGCTGGAAACATATTTTTCCAGCCCTTTTGGCGCGTGAAAAAGATATGAGCCCGTTAAAATTGGGGGCGAGAGATCTAATAGCAGATATCCATAAAGAATTACAAAACCAAAATATGGTCGCTATTAGTTATTATACCCGAATCTTTTATGAAATTGGATCAGTCGCCTATAACAAAGCCGGTTTGCATGCTTCTAGTATTGTTGGTCGAAAATGGAATGAAGCGACCCAATCATGTGATTTTAAATTAAGGAATTCATGGGGCAAACGGTGTGATTCCTACACGAATCCTGAGCTAAAAAATAAATGTGAATTAGATTCTGGATACGTTTGGGTGCCAGATTCGCTTTTGCAAAACTCTATATCAGACATTGTCTATTATAAATCTAAATAAAAATTTATCGACCAGAGTAGTATTTTACTTCGACGTCATAGAGCTTTAATAAATCAGCACTATCGAATTCGATCAAATCATAAGATGCGCGTATAAAATAGGTTCCCTCGCCGCCGTCGTAAATGAAAGACGACACGACACCATGGCTGCCCGAGCCGCCCTTAGCGGAAGTTTTAGGTCCAAATGCAGGAATAACCTGTATTTTTTGATTCGTCGTAAAAGATACATTGTTTAAAAGTAAGACTGCTCGAACATCAGAATCTTTCGCAAATTCCTGTTCAATTTTAAAAAGTATATCGCTTTGCTTTTCAAAAACATGGTCGGCGCCAAAAGCAAACTTGAACCCTGAGAGCCCTAGAAAAAATGTGATTAGAAATAATTTTGTATTCATATGCTTTTGGTTATAGCACGTGATTTCAAATTTTTCCATTAAAATGAAAACAGCCCACACAACGTAGGCTGTTTTATGAAATAATTATCGAGACTATCCGCTTAGTTTTAGGCCGCAGCAGACGACGTTTTGTTCTTTTTACCTGTCTTAGTTTCAGTCTTCTTCGGCTTACCCTTGGCTGATTTATCCAAAGCAACCGTAAAAACTTCATCTAAATTTTCAGCCAAGATAAAATTAATTTTATCTTTAAAAATTTTTGGAATATCAGACAAATCTTTTTGGTTAGCCATTGGAATCACGATATTGTTAATACCCTGATTTAAGGCAGCCAAACACTTTTCTCTAATTCCGCCGACTGGCAGTACTTTACCCTGAAGAGTCACCTCGCCGGTCATAGCGAAATCATGTCTAACAGGAGTATCAGTCATCAAGCTTACCAATGCCGTCGTCAGTGCAATTCCGGCTGATGGCCCATCTTTTGGAATAGCGCCAGCAGGCAAGTGCACATGAATATCATATCTCTCAAAGAAATCGTCTGGTATTCCCAGTTCTTCCATATGAGCCTTGCAATAGGACATGGCTGCGTGAGCTGATTCTTTCATGACATCGCCAAGTTGTCCGGTAAGGGCCAAATGGCCTTTGCCTTTCATCTTTAGAGCTTCGACCTGAAGAACCTCGCCTCCGGCCTGAGTCCAGGCTAAGCCTTGAACAACTCCAATGACAGAATCTTCCAATTTTTCTTCTCGCAAGAATCGAGGCGGACCTAATAATTCTGGCACTGTCACCGCGTTCACTTCAAAATGTTTGACTTCATTCATCACTAACATTTTAGCAATTTTACGACAAACCGATCCAATCTCGCGCTCTAGATTACGAAGTCCCGCTTCACGGGTATAACTTGAAATTAGATACTTAATGCCCTCATCAGTGAAGGTAGCTTGGTGAGACTCGACGCCATTGTTTTCCATCTGTCTTTTTACTAAATGCTTTTTAGCTATAAATAATTTATCGTTTTCAGTATATCCTGGTATTTGGATAATTTCCATACGATCTCTTAATGCAGGAGGAATATTCTCAAGAACGTTCGCCGTCGCAATAAATAGAGCGTTGCTTAAATCAAAATCTACGTTCAAATAGTTGTCTCTAAAGGTAGAATTTTGTTCAGGATCCAAAACTTCCAACATGGCAGCAGATGGATCACCTCTGAAATCGCTGCCCAACTTGTCGATTTCATCGAGGACAAGTACTGGATTGTTAGTTTTTACTTGTCGTAAAGCCTGAACAATTTTTCCGGGCATAGCGCCGACGTAAGTTCTTCGATGTCCGCGTATCTCAGCTTCGTCTTTTACTCCGCCAAGGGCGATTCGATGATATTCGCGATTCATGGCGCGAGCTATAGATTTACCCAAAGACGTTTTTCCCACTCCGGGAGGACCTGCAAAACACAGGATTGGCCCCTTCATGTTGTTTTTTAGTTTTCGAACAGCCAAGAATTCTAGGACGCGGTCTTTGGCTTTTTGCAATTCATAATGATCTTCATCTAGAATTTCCTTAGATCGCATCAAATCAATGGAATCATCCGATCGTTTAGCCCAAGGAAGATCAACCATCCAATCTAAATAAGTACGTACCATTGTTGCTTCTGAAGCGTCGGGATGCATTCGCTCTAACCGGTGAAGCTGTTTTAGGGCTTCGGTAAGAACTGGTTTTGGCATTCCGCTGGTATTTACCTTTTCTCGTAACTCCTCAATCTCTTCTGATTTGGTGTCGTTTTCGCCCAATTCATTCTTGATTGCTTTCATTTGGTCTTTGAAAAACTGATCACGCGTTGTTTTTGGCGTGTCTTCTTTTCCGCCTCTGGCTTTGTTTTGCAACTGTAAAGCTTCAATTTCAGAATTTAAAAAGTCTAAGACCAATTGCATTCTTTCTTTTGCATCGACAGTTTCAATTACTTTTTGAGCTTCTGTGACTTTGATTCCCAAGTTAGCAGCTATTAAATCAGCCCCTTTTCCTGGATCTTGCAAATCATCTAATACTAATAAAATATCTGGCAATAATGTTTTACCAAGTGAAATTATTTTTTCAATTCGCTCTTTTGCTTTTTGCATTAGAACTTCATTTTCAGTAGGTGACGTTGTTCGAAGGTCTTCAAGTTTTTCAACGGCGACTTCAAAATTAGGCGTCGTCTTTGCATAATTTTTGATGCGCCCTTTGGCTACACCTTGAATCAGTATTCTGATTTGGCCATCTGGAACTTTTTTCATTCGCATAATCATTGCGATTGTTCCTACCGTATAGATGGAATCAGGATTTGGATTTTCCTCATTAAGATCTTTTTGCGAAACTAGGAAAATTAGCCTATTTTTTGAAAGGGCCTCTTCAACCGAGCGTATTGATGATTCCCGACCTACAACTAGGGGAATAATCATATACGGAAACACAACAAAATCTCGGACTGGCAACATTGGGAGAGTCGGCGGGATATCGATCGTTTTATCGTCTTTATAAGATCCACCGTTTCCACTTCTATCATCAAAACTCATATCAGCACCCTTTTTTATATGATTTTTCTTACTTAATAATTCGGCGTGAAGTGCGCGCGGCTTTAAGAGTTTCTTGCTATCTTAGGACCTGATTTTAATGGGTATGGGCTCGAAAGACTCTTTGAAAGTCTAGAGATAAAAACAATAAAATAATTTAGTGAATAAAAACTAGGCAGAGAGCGACATCCCTGTCATAAATACCCTTTATCCATAAAGAGCATTTTTCTTTTTGAAGTTATTTTACCAGCAATTTCACTAAGCAATTACAATTTAAAAAGAAACACTATTGATGCTTAATTCGAATTTCTTCTTCACGTTCTTCCATACATGAAATGCACAACTGCGCCAGAGGCCTTGCCTGAAGGCGTTTCGGGTGAATTACATCACCGCAACCTTCACATTCACCATAGGAGCTTTGTGATATTTTGTTTAGAGCTTTGTCAATTTCCATTAACGACTTCATAGATCTTTCATGCAAATGAATAGACAAATTATTGCTTAAATCATTAGAGGCGACTTCGGCTTCGTCAGACAATTGAACCGATTCTTGTTGAGAGCGTTTGAATTCGTTAGTTCTATTTAATATTTGGCTTTTTTGAAATAAAAGAGACTCTTTGATAGATGGAATAAGCTCAGTCAAAGAAATTTCATCAATATCTATAGGACCTGAGGTGTGCGTCGTAACTGAACTGCCAGTCTTAGTTAGGTCTTGATCCTTTTTTGATAACTTTAGTTTGCTCTTTTTTTCAACGATAACAGTATTCTTCACTTAATCCCCCTGTGCTTTATAACGGCTATGGTCCGCTGAAACATGGATGGATATTACGGAGATCAAAATAAGTGTCACCAAAAAAGTGAATGTGATTATTTATTCACCACATATATAACGCAATGGAATTAAACCAAGACAGAGGTATTAAGTTAATAACAGATAAAAATAAAAAATTTATATCTGAGCAAAATGATTTTTATATCGCTCGCGAATTTCTGCACCTTCAATACTCAAGCGTGTCCAAGGAATACTCAACAAACGCTGTTCTTCAATAGGCTCAAGGGTTTCTTCGCAGATTCCAAAATTACGTCTCTCAATTCTAGCGAGTGCAAATTCTATCTCAGATAATTGAAAACGAAGGCGCTCTTGATTTATTAGTAAATTATATTCTTCTAGTTGTGCGACGGCTTGATCTGTTTCATCGCCGACATTTTTATTATTTTCTTTAAATCGCTGAGCCGTTGTCTTCATTCGATTTAAAATTTCTTGCTTGGCGAGTACTAATTTTCGGCGGCACTCGTCGACGATATTTAGACTTAACTGTGTAGATGTAACTTCTGCTAAAGACATAGGCCCTCCTGGCGTATTTTATTTGAGCCCTTTATCAGGCCCTTCGCAGAGTTAGAGTCGCCAAAGGTCTTGGTAGGTTAAAAAAAATAAATTAAATCTAATTATTTTATTTTATAATTGCTTCGGGGGCAGCGGACTTCTTTTGGGTCGGGACTTGGGGTGAACACAATACCTTAGTACCGCTTACAAGAGCCGCCTTCAGCGATTCGGCGAGACTAATGGTTTTCATTAAATAGTCTTGGTCTGCGCGGACTTGGACAACCTCACGTTTGATTAAATCAAGTCTAGCAATCAATGATTCAACAAAATTAAGATCGTCCGAATGTCTCTGGGGCTCGCGTTTAATGGCCACTAAATATCGATAGATCCAGTAAACTTGGTTGTCAACAGCACGCCTTCTTGCCTCCTCAAACGCGGTGTTCGCCCTCAGTGCAAGGTCCCAGTGCCGTTGACCGGGCAAAGGCTCGCAGCTAGGGACTGTCCCACTAGTTGCCTGCTTAAGGCGTTTTATCAAAAGCGGAGAAACGTCCTTTGCGTCGCTGCCTAAAGAAGTCAGGAGCTCAGTATAGGCGGTAAACTGGGCCGCTTCCGGTTTAACAAAGGTCGTGACATAAAGCTTTTTATTTTCGTCCAAAACGTTAGACATTTCTTGGCGTTTCAAGGCGGTCTTGTTTTTTGTATTGCAAGAAAGGTTAGGACTGTTGCTGTCGCGTTCAAGTTCGGCAGCTTCTTTTTCTTTTTTAGGGTTGATCAATGCAGCATGGGATTTTACAGATTCAGGACTCAGTGTTTTTATTTCAAGAACTCCCGCATAGGCCTGAGCTAGCCTTTTTTTGCTTTCTGTTCGTCGCCAGTAAGGAATTAAAGGCGGGCAAGGAGATATCTTTTCAGCATTTGATTTAGCTTGGACCAATTCTGGCGCGCCCGAAAGTACCACCATTAAAACAAAGGCTGCTAAATAATTCATTTTTACGCTAGTTTGAAACAAGTAGTGCCCCTCATACCAATGTCATCGGCAACCTATTGTTTAAACTTGATAGTCTCGCCTTTTTGCACAGTGAGAGTTGTAAGAGGGCGAAATAAATCTTTTCCGCTGGTGGTTGATAGCGGACCAAAGCTGCCATCAAATTTTTTCAATTTCAATAACTGTCGACCGAGCTCTTCCCGTGAATTTGTACCTTGCAAAATCAGTTGGCGCAGAATCAGCCCCGAATCGTAGGCGGCAATTTCAAATTGAGCTGGGTACTCATTAAAATAATTAACATATTCACGAACAAAATCTGAAGCCGATTGGCTTGGACCTTCGGCTATAAAGCTGTCAGCAAAGAATACGGGATAGTTGAGCTGGGCTAACCGCTTGGCGGATCCGGGTGTATTCAAAATATTGGTGGATAGAATTTTTGTGTCTTTTACGCGTGAATAATTTAAAAAAGCACCGATCTGCGAAATGACACGCGCTTGATCAGGAATAAATATCGCATCAAAATTTTGAATCGGAGGCAACAAATCGTCTGTGTTTACATTTTCACGCGCATTTTTAGTCTTTAATGTTTGTTTGAAAGTTCGTAACTTCTGATAGTATTCGTCTTTTCGAGCTTCAATATAAAAAGTGCCAACCAGTCTTTGCACGGCTGGTCTAAAATCGGATTCTTTGGGGTCGTACGACTGGGCCGCTGCGATCTGGCCCCCTTGCGCCAAAACTTCATCCCAAAAAATATTCGCATATTCGATGCCGTAAGGATCGTTCGGATACAGTATCGCGAATTCAGTCATATCCATTTCTGTCATCGCGGTATGAACAAGGTGGCGCACTTGCATTTCCGCCGTGAGCGCGTTTCTGACTGCATAGGAGTGCACATCGGTTAAGCCCTGCTTTTGTGATAAATAAATAAATGGAATATTAAATTCAGAAGCGATGGCTAGTTCAGTGCCAACAGTTTTACTCAGAACACCGCCGACAATCGCAATTACGTTGTCTTCCTTAACTAAGCGTTCAACACCTAAACGGGCTAAATCAGAACGTCCTTCGCTATCCACAATGGCAAGGCGGAATTTAGAAAACCCCTGGTGGGTGCCTAAGCCCAGCTGCATGCCGCGCAGGACTTTTTGTCCAACAGCAGCGCTCTTTCCGGTCAAGGGCAACACGACACCAATCGTCTGTGCTGAAACACGAATAGTGGCTTCCATGTCACCGACCACTTTTTGCGATGAAACAGCGATGTCACTTTCAGGCAATAATTCGATCACCGATCGGTAGAACCGTTTACTTTCCTCAACATTGTTTGAGGCGAGTTCGATTTCTGCCAGCTTAAACAAAGCATAGCCGCGCAAGTAGCCATAATCAGATGTTCTGGCTACTTCATGAAGCTGCTCTTTTGACAATCGGTTGTTTAGTAAATCAATAGACTTATTTTTGAAGTTATCGCTTTTTTTAGGATCCGTGTGATTGATAGACAACAGCGCTGAAACTACAAAAGCATCCCAATAGGAATTGGTTTTTTCAAATTGGCTCTCTTTTAATTCTTCGGCTGCTAAATTTGTACCTACGGTCGCAGGGGTAGATTGGCCGCTAGCTACCGGTTGATATTTCGGAGCCGGCGTACTTGAAGGCTTTCCCGTTGTTTTTTTTGGAGTTACAGTCGGAGCCGGCTCTAGTTCTGGCCGGGAGGTTTTTATCCCCGTTGCACAACTCATTAAAAATAAAGAAATAAATCCGATAGTTGCGAGTCTTTTCATAACTAGAGATTATAATCCAGGATAAACAGAAGCCAAGCAAAATTGCCAGTTTTAGACCTAAGCAAACTTAAGATTTCGAGTATTTAGAGAGCTTCTGGACCTTTTCTTTATATTCCTTAATAAGTGGCGTTTCAGAAGCGGATTGAGATAGCTTATTTAAAAGCTCTTTTTCAGTAGCTGAAATCTCTTGCGGTGTATCCACTAAAACTTTAATTAACATATCGCCACTACCAAAACCGCCAATTTTTGGAAGGCCTTTGTTTTTCAAGCGAAGAGATTGCCCAGTATGTGTTCCGGGAGGTATTTTAATTAAAACTCGCCCCGATAGCGTAGGGATCTCGAGCGATGTCCCTAAAATGGCATCGATGTAAGAGACCGGAAGCTCTAATAAAATATCGTTCTCTTCGCGCTTAAATAAAAGATGATCTTGAATTTGAATTATTACATACAAATCGCCAGACGCGCCGGCGTTTGAAGCATCCCCTTCACCAGTCAGCTTTAATTTTTGGTTTTCCTTAACCCCAGCGGGAACGGTTACTGACAGTTTCGCATTTTCTTCTTTGGTTCCGCTATGTCTTAGAAAAGAAATTACTTTTTCACAACCGGCCGCGGCCTCTTCTAATGAAATACTCAACGTATACCGCAGGTCTGCGCCTTTTTGATTTTTCTGGCGCTGACGTGATTGTGCGCCACCTCGAGTAGCGCCAAAAACTTCACTAAATACATCACCGAATATATCTTGAAATGGGTCTCCGCCAGCAGAACCGCTACCACCCTGAAAGCCGCCTCGACCAAAACCGCCGCCACCAAAAGGATTGCCGCCACCGGCAAAGGGATTTCCGCCTTGAGTGTGACCAAATTTATCATACATTTCGCGTTTTTTAGCATCGCCTAAGGTTTCATAGGCCTCGGTGATTTCTTTAAATTTCTCTTCTGCTTTTTTATCATCTGGATTGCGGTCTGGATGAAACTGGATAGCCAGTTTTCGATATGCTTTTTTAATTTCTTCTTCGGTTGCGCTTCTGGAAACGCCCAGCAAAAGATAATAGTCCTGTTTAGCAGCCATTATGCATCCAATTTTTGCGCAACAACCACTTGGCCAGTGCGAATCACTTTTTCATGAAACTTGTATGGCTTTTGAAAAACACGAGTAACATAACCCGGAGGCATTTTATCGGTGGCTTCGGCACTGAGCGCTTCGTGAATGCTTGGATCAAAGGGCAGACCCTCGGCCGGAACTTCAACTATAGAGTGTTTAATTAATAATCCTTTTAATTCTGAAGACGTCATTTCCACGCCTTTAACAAAAGTAGGAAAATTATCTGCGCTCACTTTCATTACAAGTGCGCGTTCAAAATTATCCAGAATCGGCAGCAAGTCTTTTACAAATCTCTCGGCGCCATACTTTAATAAATCCGATCGCTCTTTGATGGCTTGGCGCTTGTAATTGTCAAATTCTGCTTTTAAATAAAGCAGGTCGGATTTATACTTTTCAGCGTCGGTCCGTAATTTCTCTATTGGATTAAGATCAGCGGACCCATTGGCTTGCATTTGGTCTGCGCTAGAGTCTAATTTGGTATCTTTCTTTTCATTTTTTGAAGTTTGGTCGTTTTCAGAAGTCAATTTAGTCTCCATTATCAGTTCAGATAAAAAGTAGTAAAGCCATCAATTCGGCCCCTAAAGATAATTAGTGAACGCTTACGTAAATGTCAATTTTTCAAAGACCCAATTACTTATCAATTTCCCTTTTGAGGTCAAAGTAAAGCCGCTGCCTGTAGTTTCTATGAGTTCTCGCTTACATAGGTCGGTTAGCTCGTTATAAACACGTGCCGCAGAGGTCTGGTTGAATTTGGACTCTAAATCCATCGAAATCAGCCCGCGTGCACGACGTAAAGAGGTGTGGCAAAAATCAGTTAGCGACTGATTT
Organism: Pseudobdellovibrionaceae bacterium; assembly: GCA_043757515.1. Taxonomy (GTDB): domain Bacteria; phylum Bdellovibrionota; class Bdellovibrionia; order Bdellovibrionales; family Bdellovibrionaceae; genus UBA2316. The sequence continues at coordinate 33,374 of JAYVPD010000198.1, read as the reverse complement.
TCCTTTAAAACCTCAAAATATTTATCTGCCAGCTGGCTTGGTGATGAGATGGGGCCAAGAGCGCGAATTTCCTCTTCGTAAATCTTTATATTATTTGGATTCCAAAAACGTGACCCCCAAGGAAAAGAAGGCGTTTGTTTCAGGTAGGAATGGCTGCTAAGGCCGATGCCCCAATAGCTTTGATCGTTCCAATACAATGAATTATGCTTGGCCTCAAACCCTGGACGCGCATAATTTGAAATTTCATAACGATCATAACCGGCCGCCGTTAGTTTGGCTTCAATATGTTCAAACATAACCATTTGATCGTCCTCAAGCGGTCGATTTTTAGAAAGGGGATGCCCCTCAGGGACAGTAAGATAATAAGGACTTATATGAGGAGGCGCGATCTCGAGCGCTTGACTAAGGTCGTGATCCAGTTCATCGATGGTTTGAAATGGAATGCCGAATAACAAATCAAAATTATAATTCAATTTATTTTTCTGTAACAGCTTTAAGGATTTAACCGTGTCATTGACAGAGTGCTCGCGGTGTACACGTTTTAAATGGGCTTGATTGAATGTTTGCGCGCCCACACTGAATCGATTGATACCGATTTTTAAGTATTCGTTGAGTTTTGCTTCGTCGACGGTTCCGGGGTTAAGCTCCATGGTTAACTCAGCTTCTGGACTGAGCGTGTACCCAGCCCTTGATAAGGCATCGATTACTTGTACAATATCTTTAATCGCAAACAGACTAGGCGTTCCCCCGCCGAAATAAAGTGTGTCGATAATTTGAGACTCTTTGTTTTGCAAAAAAAGTTGTTTCTTGAGGTCAATTTCTTGAATCAGCAATTGGGTGTAGTCAGCAGGCGGCAATATTTTTGATTGCTCATAGGTAGCAAAATCACAATAGGTGCAGCGCTGAATACAATAAGGAATGTGAACGTAAACACCAAAAGACATAGGAGTGTATTAGAGTATGTCCAAGAAATATCAACTAAAAAATGGTTTAAAAGTATTACTGATAGAGAGTCACAAATCCCCAGTAGTATCAGTACAAATGTGGGTTAAAACCGGCAGTGCCGATGAAGTAAAAAAAGAAGAAGGCATATCCCATTTTATTGAACACCTCGTGTTTAAGGGGACAAAAAAGTACAAAGTCGGCGAAATCGCCGCTCTAGTAGAAGGCTCTGGGGGTGAACTTAATGCCTACACATCTTTTGATCAAACCGTATTCTATGTAACGATTTCAAAAAAATTCGCCAACGTGGGACTAGATGTTATCAGCCAGATGATGGGGTTTCCGACTTTTGATTCAAAAGAAATTGATAACGAGCGTGAGGTCGTAATTGAAGAAATTAAGCGGGGTGAGGATTCACCGCAGAGGCAAATCGGACAATTGCTTTTTTCAACGGCCTATAAAAAACATGCCTACAAAATACCAGTGATTGGGTACGCAAAAAATATAAATGTTGTTTCAACAAAAAAAATTAAATCTTTTTTTGAAAGCCGCTATGTTCCCAGAAATATGTTTTTGGTGATTTCAGGCGATTTTCAGTCTGCTGAAATGAAAAAAGAAGTTGAAACGTACTTTGGAAAATTTCGAGATTTAAAAGTAAAAAATGTAAAACGCGTGAAAGAACCGGTTCAGAAAGCCCCTTCTATAACGATTAAAAAATCCGATTTTCAGGAAACACTCACCTATGTGGCCTTTAAGGGACCCAATGTAAAACACAAAGACGTGCCTGGACTTGATGTATTGAGCTTAATCCTTGGTCAAGGCGACAGTTCACGATTGGTTCACAAGTTGCGAATTGAAGAGGCCATTGTAAATGGCACGGGTGCGTTTGCCTTTACGCCGCAAGATGATGGGTTGCTTGCTTTTTCCGGCTCGCTTCAGCCCGAAAATCTAGAACGCTATTTTTCAATTCTTGCGAATGAAATCGCCGAAATTTATCACAATCCGCCAACGGGCGCCGAAATTCAAAAAGCTATTACTAATTTAGCAAGTGAACAAATCTACTCTCTAGAAACCGTCGACGGACTGGCGCGAAAAGCTGGGTCTTTGGAATTCTACATGGGTGACAGCGAATATTTTAAAAAATACCTAGCGGCGATCTATAGTATTAAACCAAACGATATTGTTAAATTGGCCCAAAAATATTTTGATCCAATTAAGTCGACTATTACCGTTCTTTCGAAACGAGATGAAAAAGAGGTTAAGCAAATAGTTGGCCAGTTTATGAAAAATTTAAAAACGGCCCTGAAAAATAAAAAGTTAGTAATGCCGAAAACGAAAATTAAAGAGAAAAAAATTGTTACTTTGAAGTTCAAACAAGATTTAGCGGCTAAATTCCCAGTTACTGAAAAAATTAAACTTGAAAATGGCGTTACTTTATTTTTGCGTGAACAAAAAGAAACGCCAACCTGCAGTATAAAAATGGCATTTTTGGGCGGAACCCGAATTGAAAATGAAAAAATGGAAGGATTGGCAGAATTGTATTCACGGGTTTGGCCAGCGGGATCAAAGCATTTTACAGAAAATGAAATTAACCTAAAGCTCGACACGTTGGCGTCGTCAATGAGCTGCTTTTCTGGTCGAAACACGGTTGGGATTTCGAGTGATTTTTTATCAAACTATCAAAAAGATATGATGAATTTGCTAGTCGATACGATTCGGGCCCCTACCTTTGATTCAAAGATTATGGAGCGCGAAAAATCGATTCAAAAAAATCAAATTCAATCCCAAAACGACAATCCCTCCCAGGTTTGCATCAAAGAATTTATGCGGATGATGTTTCCAAATCACCCCTATTCTCGTGAAATTTTGGGCTCTTATGAATCCTTGGATTTAATAAATCGCGATGCTTTAACCAAATACCATCAGGCTATCTACAATCATCAGAATCTAGCCATTTGTGCGGTCGGGGATTTCAATAAGGAAAATCTTGTGGATAACCTGAATGGGCTTTTAAAATCTATGCCGTCAGGTAAAAAAAACGAAGGTAAGTCGCCATTAGTCAAGCTAGCGAAAGATGAATTTTCATTTAAGGAACTTAAAAAAGAACAATCACATATTGTAGTCGGGTATAGGGGATTAAGCTTTGCGGACAAAGAACGATATACATTGGACGTAGTTCAATCCATATTAGCCGGGCAAGGTGGTCGATTGTTTTTTGAATTGCGTGATAAGAATTCCCTAGCCTACTCGGTATCACCATTAAAAATGGCCGGCGTGGAAACCGGGTACTTTGGCGCCTATATTGGTTGCTCGCCAGAAAAAGCAAAAAAAGCGATACAAATGATTAAGGACGAGTTCAATAAATTAGGAAACACTAAGGTTGGCGCTGATGAATTGTTGCGCTCGCAGCGGTATTTAGCTGGGCGAAACGACATAGATTTGCAGAGAAAGGGAAGCATTTGTAATAGCATTCTGTTTGATGTGGTTTATGGGTTGGATTCAGAAGAAACATTCAAATCATCGGCTCGTTTTTTTGAAGTTACTGCAGAAGATGTCCGAGCTTTGAGCCAAAAAATATTTTCACAAAATTCTGTGACATCGATAGTGGGGCCCAGTTTTCAATAGTGAACGATAATGGTTTCACCATACCCAAATCTTTTAATTCGGGTGTTTTCGTTAAATGCCGGCTTTTTAAATTTGCCGGCATTTTCATTTCCTATGTCTTTTATATACGGAGAAAACCCCCCGTCACCATCCACAATTATGGCATGATTTTCAACAGCCGTGTCGATGATTTTTGAAACCAGTGGGTTTGATTCGGGGTTAAAAAAGTCTTGCGAGGCTTTTAATAACAAGGCGTCAACGGTGCTATCAAAAAGTGGCAAAACGGCCTTTGAAATATCAGTGGACTGAATGTGAATGTATCTTCGGATTTGGGTGTTGGGTCCAAAATCAAATTCAACAATGCCATGGGACGCGTTTTTTTCCGACTCGATGTGGGTTACGGACAGAATTCTTACGTGTATTTCCAGGGTAAAGAGCCGCCCAATCAGATCACCGGCCACTGTTTTTGCTCGATCAACTTCAGAAAACTTGGCCCAGCCGTTTTGATAGCTAGGATCCGAAAGACTAAAACTAGGGGCCACTGAAATCGCGTCAAACGGTAAGAATCTATGTCGATCAATCCCTATGACAGTTGAAGCGTTGCTGAAAACTGTAAACCCAGTAGCCGCATCAAAACCAGACGCTGGGTAAATGACGGTTCTTATGGATCTACCAGCTCGAATGGTTTTTACGTGACTGGCTACATTTTTCGCAATTCGAGTTAAAACTGAGAGTTTTTGAGCAAAGATCTTTATGGTCGATCTGTTTGGAGGCTGAAGGGCAATTGATCGAACTTTGCCCAAGCTAAGAACGTAGGTTTTGGCTGGTTGCCCGTAAAAAAAGAGGCATTTTATTGCCGAGCTTTTCGCTTGGAAAACGACAAGACTAAAAATCAAAAAAAATGAAATAGCTATCAAATTTTTCTTTGATTCTCTTTTGGATTGTGGGTTATTTATACAAAATTCGAACTCAATTTTCAAAGGCACCCTGTTAACTTTTTTGACATATGTCAAATTTGCGATAAAAAATCTGAGCTAAATACGCGCGAGCCGTTTTTACCTATTCCGAGATTTAATATTCAAATTTTAGGCCGTTGCAGGATGCATTTTAAAAAGACGTTTTTAACGTCTAATTATTTCAAAAGTTCTTTGTTCTGTGGCGGCCGAAGGAATCACATCCATATCCATTCGAGAAACCTCCTGCCCTAAACTTGTTAATATTTGAACGCGCCATTCACCGGGTTGGTAATTGGTTTTATAAGTAAATCCTCGAAAGCCTAGCTTTCTGCCGCCCACAATCTTTAGAGGGATTTTATCAGCGGCCTTCCAGTTCCCTTTAACCTTTTGCGACCACTGAACAAAAATTTCATCGGAAAAGCGAGTAGGTGAATAAATTTGAGCATAATAAAATATTTTATCACCTGGTCGTGCAACAAAATGCTGATCTCCAGATTCCCAAAATTTCCACCAAATTTTTTCTGTTGAAAGTAGGTAATTTCCCTGATCCTTTTCAACATTGTGATAGACGCCTTGCTCGATCACGCTTAAAGGCACTGGTGGAATCCATCCCATAAATGAAAAAACCACGAACAATCCAATTACAGAAAAACTAGGGGCTAAAACAGTTTTAAACAAAACCAAAGGATGCTGAATCACTCTATGCAGCAACCAATATAGAAAATAAAAAACCCCAAGTGTGGCAGCCATGGACAGAATCAAGGGAGTCCATCCGATAAAGCCCAGCGCTAACGGGAAAATAACTGCAAAAAAGGAAAACAAACAAATACCAAACATTCCGACTTTAACACTTATATTAGATTTTTTGATGCCAGGTAATTCGTTCGCAAAAATTACTAGCACCATTACGCCCAGAAAAATAATACTATTTAAAATGGAAGCGCTTTTAATATAAAAAAGTGAATAGACATTTAATAGGGTGCCCAGCATGAAATGTAAAAGCAAATTTCTATAAGCCCAAAAGCGCATCATTTTTGGACCGGGTTTCCATTTAAAAAGTCGAAAAAGAATTTCAAAATAAAGAAGTGCAAAAATCCCGGAAAGGTAGACTATTTGCTGAATAATCGCAATGGGATCATCGACTTCGGACAACATGAGCATGTCAAAAACAATACCGCCCAAAAAAAACAAGACCTCAAATTTACTCTCATTGGCTTCGTAAAAATGAAGAAATTTATTTTTATATTCAATTATCATTGTTATTCCAGTGTTATTTGATTTCATATTTAAACGAATCTTATTTCGAAAGTCTAGTTCGTAGTAATAATAAAAGGCACCGTCCAGTTACACAGGCTGCTGGACTTGGTTTTCCCATGGATTTTACCGATAAAAAGGTGTTAAAAGGAGCAACTATGTCCAAAGAAAAAATTACCTCGATGGCTGATGCCATTTCAAAACTTGAATCTGTCTCGCAATCAAAAGCAGAAAGCATCAAAGATCATCTTGAAAAAGACTATGAAAGCCTAAAAGCGGCGCTGGAAAGCGTAAAACCCTATTTTGAAGACATAAAAGAAAAAGCCGAAAAAGAAGCCACAGCGGCCAAGAAGCAAGTCGAAGCTTCCGTTAAAGAAAATCCGTGGTTGGCTCTCGGAATTGTCGGACTTGTCGCGTTTGTCATTGGATTGTTTATAGGTCGCGATCGGAAATGATAGGCACCATCCTATCTATCATATTAAAAATTTTTGAAGGCCGCAGAGTCATTAATCAGACTAAAAAGGCAGGTTTGATTTATTATATTAAAGTCTTATCCACTTTGCGGGTAAGCTTGATGGGCGTTGCTTTTCTAATATTAGCGTTTCAAATTTTTGTGTTCTCTTTAGTAGGACTTATTATCATGGGCGTCTATTTAGCGCCCATAGAAAATGACGCCAAGGTTTGGGTGCTTTTTGGTTTGTGTTCCGTTATCTTTCTAATAACAGTCGGCCTGTTGGTTTTTGCATTTTCCGAAAAAAATTGGCTTAAATATTCGGGTGCAACCGAACTCATTTCAAAAATAGATTAATTCTGATTTGTTGACACGTGGTTCTGATCCGAGGAGCATAGATGTTCAATCGGGAGTTCCTATGCCAAATGCTATTTTTCAGATTCTTTGGTTCCTTTTATTTAGTTTAAGCGCAATGGCGGGCAAAGTGAATTTGGATGCTCGAACCGACTTTGAATCCTATAGCGCAAGTGACAGCGTGGGCCGTCCCGCGTATTCTGTGTTCAGAATTAATCGATTAAAAATCGATTTTCAAAACGTTTTAGGAGACGCAAACTCGTTTAGAGCTCGCCTTGACCCTTTAAAAATTGGGGACTCGACGGTGCTTAAAAATAAGCGCGATGGGGTATCATCATTTGTCGATTTTGGATTTATTTCTCATAAGCTTTCGGATGAATGGGCGTTTTCGATGGGAAAAATTATTACTGGAATGGGCGGCACTGAAGGCGCGAACAACCCTGGCGACGTGTATCTACGATCGGTCGCTGGTGAAGAAATCGCTGCCGTCTATTGGCCAGTCGGAGCACAGTTGCAAGGAACGTGCGGAGACCAAAAGATAAACATAAACGTGGCGAATATAACAGAAGATGTGACCGACGGATCGGTAGCAAAAAATCTTTCGAGCACCAGCCAGTTGATGGGCTTTACCTACACAGGTAAGCTTTCAAACGCTCAAATAATTCCCACAGTTAGCTATCACACTGAAACATTTAATGATACGGGGTTAACCAAAACGACTAAAAGTTATTTGGCGATTGGTGCAAAATTTCTTATTTCTGATTTTGAAATTGAAACGGATTATTTGGACAACAGTCGCAAGTTTGATCCGCAATCGACCCAGCTTATCGAAACAGTGTCTGGCGTTGGTCTCGTCCGATATAAGCTCGAGACAGGGTCTGTTCATTTCAAATATGAAAGTTCGAATTTGAGATCAGCAACATCGGCGAACACAGATTCCCTTTCGACACTGAATAGTGTAACTGCTGCTTATGAATTTAAACCTTCAAAAGATGATAATTGGCGTGCCCATTTGGCCGCCATTCAACGAGACACAAAGGCAGATGGAGTCGACCCAAAGTCTGAAAAAAAAGTATATTTCGGCGTGAGAATTCTGGCAGATTTCCTAAAGTAGGGACAGGCTAGTTAAAAGACACACTAAATGAATATGGCCTCCATTTTTAGTTGACCAGGGCAAGTCGATTAGAAACCGTATCCTAATGGGACGAGTATCATAATTTAAGAAAAACTCGAAATAATCCGATATTTAACTGGGGATCAGTGGATATGACATTCAACTATTTGAGGTCTTTCGTGACTCAAATTTCTAGACTATCGAAAAAACCAGACCGACCTTTGGGGCCTGAGGGATTTTCTTTGGTCGAGGTGGTTGTCGCCACAGGTATTTCAGCATTGGTTTTAGTTTTTACCACTTCGCTTTTTATTGATTCAGCAAAAATGGAGTCGGGCCAAGAGAGACAATTTTGGTTGTCTTCAACCCATCTTGAAATCGAGCGAATTGTGCGATCGCCTACTGGTTGGACAGCAATTTTGGCGGCAAACGCAAACATGGCCTGCTTTGCTGCGGGCACAGATTGTTCAGCCTATTCAACTCCTCAGCCTTTAGTTTTACCAGTGGAGGCGGTTGTGCTCGATGGCACTAGCGCCACGGTAGGCATGACAAACAAAGGTGATTTTTGTAATACCTTTGATGGCCTCAATGGAAACATCGCTTGCCCAGTGGGACTCGACCTAAAATGGACGGCGCTTTGTGATGATGTTAATTGTCGGCATGCACAACCCAAAGTAGCGATTAGGTTTCGAGTCAAAGATCCGGGGCAAGATATTCAGAACTTAACTTCTTTCAATTTAGTCGCATTCAAAGACCCCAAACTCGAATCGCTAAATGAAGTGTGCACAGCCATGGGCGGCGTGCTTGCTGGAACTACTTGCTCGATTGCTGCGCTCAATACAGCCTGTGATCCTTCGAATGCTTTGGGAATTGGCGCCACCTATCCTCTTGGATTTACGAATACAGGCTCAGTGATTTGCGGAAGGCCGTCTCCGGGAACCTGTGCTGCTTCCGATGTGGGTACGGGATTTAGTATTAGTGGAGGCATACTATGCGCACCAGCGTGTCAGTAAATTCTCCAAAATTAAAAATAAATAAAAGAGGCATGAGCTTACTTGTCGTGCTCATGGTAACTGGGGTTGTAGGCATTTCATCACTTATGGTTTTAAATATGGGAACTCAAAAACGCATAGTAGCCCAGCAGATGAACATGGTTGTTTCGGCAGACTTAATAAAGCAAAAATTAATCGGCGCGGTCATATCGCCTAGGTCATGGCAACTAACACAGGCAAATAATAATGCGGCCTTTGCGGGGTTTAACCCAGCAGCGCCACCGCTCTTAAATCTCTATAAGGAAGATTCGGGCGCAGTTTTTTATCAAGCGGCCAATGCCGCTGCGGGGTTTGATTTTAAGGGCAACCAATGCACTACATTTACAAATGGTGGGAATGACAGCTGTCCATTTCATTACGATATATCATTAAAAAACCGAGTGTTACAAAATGGAAGCTGGATTGACACGCTTCATTTTGCTTTGCGATTTAAGCCGGCATCAACAACCTTTGTTTTAAATGCAGGAAGTCCGCAGTTCACTTTTGATATAGTCAGAAATTTGGATGATCGAAGTGTAGAATCGTCATGTCTTTCAGTGAATGGAATTTATGATGCTGCTACTAATTTGTGTTCTGTTAAAGTTACCAAACCGGTTGCAGCCTGCGCAGGGCCACAAACCTATCGAGGACCGGCCAGCAATGTGGCACTCACAAACTGTGATAACAAAATCATCGCGGTAACGACGTGTCTTGGCGCTCAGGTTGTTAAAGGTTTCGCATTGGACGGGAGTCCGACGTGTGGTGCGCCGTAATGAAAATTTTAGTGAACATTTTTTCAAATCTTGTCGCGAAAAACCAAAAAGGATTCAATCTTGTTGAAGTGCTATTTGCTACGAGCCTGCTAACAGTAGCGGGTGTTGCCATGTTAAGTCTTTCACAATTGGCAAACAAGGATTCTGTGCAGTTAAGGTCTACACGCGTGGCACTTACAGCAAGGTCCAATGTCGAAGCCGCTTTGAAAAACCCAGCAGCTTGGCGGCAAACAGTTGCTCAAAATGCTTCATTTGCTTGCGCTAATGGCGGCGGCTGTTTACTTTCGGCAGTCAATTCGGGCTATTATGATTTTATCTTGTACGGTGCCGTCAACGGCGAAAAAGTCAGCTACGATGCGACTGATCCAACGACCCGATACAGTATACAGGGTGGACCCTGTCCAGCCGGCTACCCAGATCCAGACACTCGTTGTCCAATTAAATACAGAGCTCTTTGGAAACCTGTTTGTCAGGCTTACCCCTGCACAGATCCAACTTTGGATATCAAAATTTCACTCGTATTGGATTTTGGCAGCAATCAACCTCCGATAAATGCTGCAAAATATGAATACGATAAAGTTCGAGGTTACAATGATGGATCGCTACAGTCCGCTTGTCAGGTTTTGGATGGAACTTACAATTCAATAACCGGGACATGCTATCCAAAAAACGCTGGCAAATCTTGCGCAGCCTTGGGTAAACCCGCGCAAATTGTTTCCGGAGTTGCCGCGGATGGCAGCATTGCGTGTTCGCCCCTTTATACTGGCCAATGCAATCCGGCGACTCAAGTTATGGTGGGAATAAATGCACTCGGCGTTGTTCAATGTGCACCGAGGGTCCAGCCTGCAAGTTGTCCGGTTGCCTGCATCGGGTCTTGGGGAGTTTGTTCAGTGCCCTGTGGTGGAGGCCTGTCGACATATTCTATATCAACTCCTGCCGCGAATGGTGGAGCGGCGTGCCCTTTTGTTGGGGGCGCCACAAGTGCGTGCAATGCTTTTGCGTGTCCCCCTACTGCGGTGGATTGTGTTGGATCTTGGGGCGCATGCACCGTGCTTTGTGGTGGTGGCTTATCGACCTATTCAATTACGACTCCGGCTGCCAACGGTGGACTGGCTTGTGGTTTTGCTGACGGATCAACAACCGCGTGCAACACACAATCGTGTGCAGCGCCACCAGTGAATTGTGTCGGAGGATGGGGCGGGTGCTCGGCCTCGTGTGGGGGCGGTCTTGCAACTTTCATAGTATCGACACCAGCAACAAACGGTGGATTAGCCTGTGCAAACAATGCGGGGGATACGCAGCCTTGCAATACATTTGCTTGCCCACCGCTTCCCGTCGCTTGCGTAGGTTCCTGGGGCGCTTGCTCAAAGCCTTGTGATGATGGATCGGGCCCAGGAAACAGCACTTATTCAATTAGTACTCCTGCTGCCAATGGAGGAGCCGCGTGCCCGTTTGCCAGTGGAGCGACTCAGGCCTGCAATACTTTTTTATGTTCAGCACCAGTTAACTGTGTTGGCGCCTACACCCCATGCAGCGTTCCGTGCGGCGGTGGTCAAAAAACGTATGTGATCTCAACTCCGGCTGCCAATGGTGGAACAAGTTGCCCTGTTCTTAATGGCGACGTTCAAGCATGCAACACACAATTGTGCCCCATTGATTGTGTTGGTGGATGGGGTTTATGTTCTGTACCTTGCGGCGGCGGAAATATGTCTTATTCAATCACAACTCCAGCTGCCAATGGCGGAGTTACGTGTTCGAATAGTAATGGCGATACGCAGCCATGCAATGGACAGGCGTGCGCCGTGGTGGTTGACTGTGGCGGCTCTTGGGGCGCGTGCAATACGACAACTGGGCTAAGTACTTTCACTGTAACTCAAGCTCCACAAAATGGAGGCATAGCCTGTCCGAGTCCACTGACTCAAACGTGTCCTGTGGATTGTGTGGGTAGTTGGGGTAGTTGCAGCGGGGCTCCGGCTTATAAAACGTACACGTGGACAACTCCGCCATTAAATGGTGGAGCTGCGTGCGGATACGCAAATGGTGCTACCGATTATCCAGCGTGCCCGGTTTCAGTTGACTGTGGCGGTTCATGGGGAGCTTGCAACACAACAACAGGATTAAGCACATTCACCATTACCCAAGCGCCACAAAATGGCGGCGTTGCGTGTCCAAGTCCACTCACTCAAACTTGCCCCGTAGATTGTGTGGGAAGTTGGGATTCTTGTAGTGGAGCTCCAGCACACAAAACTTTTAATTGGACGACGCCACCTTTAAACGGCGGAGTGAACTGCGCCTATCCGAATGGCGCTACTGATTACCCTTCGTGCGTGGTTCCTGGACGCTGGCAAATTGGTGTATTTTTGGGCTGGACATGGGACGGCGCTGGTACGCCGGATGTAGGGCCTTATCATCCGCAACCTCACCCATCGTGTGGCTGGTACACTCTGATTACCTGTGACACAAGCGCTTGTACAATTGGAGATACTACGGTTGCCTACACGCTGAACGCCAACTGTGCTGACTTAGTAATTCGAGATTCGCTTGCTCCAGTTTTCAGATGCAATTGCGTGCCGTAAGCTTTTTATTATGTGTGTATCAATACGATACAAAAAATCTGTAATATAATTCAATTTCATACCTGCTATCAGAATTAGTATTCTGGCCAGGTATCATATTTTCTTAAATTAATGCCGAAATATAAGTATAATTAAAGGTATAACACTATGAGCGCTGCCGTAAAACAAGAGATCAATATTCTACTTAGCCCACGAGACTATTTTGACCAGGTACTCGATGATGCGTTTTATGCTCGTAAAATAAAAACAGACTCCAGTGTTAAGTGGTATTTAATAGAAATATTAGAGCACTATTTAGACGCTCAAAATTTATTTGAAAGTGATCAGAAAGATGAATCGGGAAAACGAAAACCAAACACGCTTGCTGAATTGTACCTGACGGCCGCAAACGCGGATTTACGGCAAAAAATTGAGCTGCTTAAAAAGCTTGGTGATAAATCTCTTTATATCAGTGGTTTTTTTGGTGACTCTCTACAAAGAAAAATTGTGGATGTCGATTATTATGTAAACATGGGCGGCTCTGCCTATGACACATTATCAAAAACAGTCGACAGACGAGATCCGCTACGTGATGTGTTTGAAACAATATCCAGGCGCTTTGTAGATTTCGTCGAAGCACTTACTTATATTAGTCAAAATTCGATGGTTTCTAATAATCAAAGTCTTTTGCGGCTGTATGACCGGTACCTGCAAACAGGCTCGACTTTAGCTAAAGAAAAACTCCTTGAAATGGGCATTGTAACACTGCCAAGCGACCAAAAAAATCCAATGAAACAAGACAATTAAAAACCAAGTCATCGGTCGAGGTAATTACCTGGGTGACAGTTTCAGAACATGCGACTACAATCAAAAGACATAAACTAATATTAATATAGTTTAAACATCAGGACAGATATGTTTGGCCTTGGAATGGGTGAAATAATAGTTTTAGGTATTTTGGCATTGGTGCTAATTGGGCCAAAACAATTGCCAGAAGTAGCGCGCACTATCGGCCGACTAATCAACGACCTTAAGCGCAGTGCTGAAGGCATTACAGAAGACATAAAAAGACAGGCCAAAGTGGATTTGGATTTAGATATTGTAAAAGATATTCAAAAACCTTTCAAATTGGACAGGGATCCTGATTTACCGCTGAAAATTGCGGACGTTCCAAACATAAAAAATCCCGCGGCCACAGATTCAAAACCAGACATTGTTATTTCTCCACCGGATCAAATGACGTTTACCTTTGACCCGGTAAAACCAAACGAAGTGGCAGCTAACGAAACTATCCCCCTGAGCCCCGATTTGAATAGCAAAGACGGCGAGAAAAAAGACTAGATGGAACAAGAAAAAGCCGAACCCACCGATAGAAACATGACATTAACAGATCATCTGACGGAGCTTCGTAAACGGATCGTTAATAGTTTGTATGCTCTTTTTGTTTTTACAGGAATTGCCTACAACTACAGTACTGAATTGTTTGATTTTATTCGCAAGCCGATAGCCAAATACTTGCCAACTGGGGGACTGGTTTATACAGCGCCAATGGACAAGTTTATGGCCCACATTAAGCTTTCAATTGTAGCGGGTATCATCGTTTCCTGCCCATTTTGGTTGTTTCAGCTTTGGAAATTTATAGCCCCCGGTTTGTACAGAGATGAACGTAAATACATGACAAGTTTTATTTCCCTCGGAACTATATTGTTTGTTACCGGCGCAGCTTTTTCATTCTATGCAGCCCTCCCCATGACATTTAATTTTTTATTTACGTTTGGCGGCGACCAAGATAAACCGATGATTACGATTGACCATTACTTAGATTTTGTCAGCCAGTTCGCTTTGATGTTTGGCGTGTCGTTCGAGTTGCCTCTTGTACTTACTTTGCTAGCAATGGCCGGTTTAGTATCACAGCAATTCTTGATAGATAAAGGTCGCTATGCGGTGATGATTCTAGCTATCGTGTCAGCGATTATCACTCCGCCCGATGTAATGAGTATGACCATTATGTTAGTTCCGTTGATAGCATTGTATTATATCGGCGTTTTGATGGTTGGGTTTGTACAAAAGAAAAAGGCCGCTGATTCAGCAGCCAAGTCGGAATAAGTTTTATAGACCATCAAGTTAGAATAATTTTTCTTTTAAAAATGTGTATTGCATAGCCATATAATCAGCGGCTTGATTTAAATCTGCCGTGCGACCATGACCGCCTTCGATATTTTCAAAATAAAGATATGGCTTGCCCATTGATTTTAATTTGGCAGCCATTTTTCGAGCATGTCCCGGGTGAACCCGATCGTCTTCGGTCGACGTCATAATAAAAATCTCGGGATAGGTTTGTGAGTCTTTAACATTATGATAGGGCGAATACCCCAGTAGATAATCTCTCTCAGCGGGCACCTCAGGAGAGCCGTATTCGGCAACCCAGCTGGCTCCAGCCAATAGCAAATGGAACCGGGACATATCCATCAAGGGAACCTCACAAACAATCGCGTTAAACAAATCTGGTCGTTGAGTCAATGCGACTCCCATTAGCAGACCACCATTGCTTCCACCTTTAATTCCGAGGTGAGGCGGCGAAGTCACTTTAGTTTTAATTAAATCTTCAGCCACCGCAAAAAAATCATCATAGGCTCGTTGGCGATGAGTTTTTAAAGCGGATTGATGCCAACTCGGACCAAATTCGCCACCGCCACGAATATTGGCCAAAACATAGGTTCCGCCACTTTCTAGCCACGCTTTTCCAATTACACCAGAATAATCGGGCACCATTGGTATTTCAAAACCACCGTAAGCATAAAGGAGGGTTGGATTTCTTGAATTGTATTTAATGTCTTTGTGTCTAACTAAGTAGTAGGGAATTCGAGTGCCGTCTTTACTTTCAGTCCACTTTTGTTCAACTGCAATATCGGAAGAATCGTAATAGGAAGGCAAAGATTTGAGCTTTTTTAGTGAGCCATTTTCATAACTGTATAACGTAGTTGGCTGACTGTAGTTCGCATAAGTCAGAAAAACCAAATCGGACGTTGAGGATGTAGCCATCATAGACGAATTACCCAACACCGGGAGTTTTAAAGGAACCAATTTCCCCTTTTGTAACAATTCAAAGATATTTGGATTCACTTCATTCAAAAGTGTGATCCAGCGTTTTGTTTTTGAAAAGCTGATGTGGCTAAATATTTGTTTCGGTGTCGAAACATAAACCAATTCAGGCTGAGGCGCCTCTGTATTTGCCAGAACCTGGGCCATAGAAATCTTTAACAACGACCCGGAAACAAACGTCGCTGACGCTGTTTTCAAATCTGATTTAATTAAAAAATAAATGTCGTCGTGAAATATTCCTTCAACTTCGCTATCCAGCGGAATAGGGACTAATTTTGCTTCGCGCTGCGCAGTTACGACATAAGAATGGCCCTCGAAAAAATTTATTCGATCTGAAATAAAGGCGTAGGTTTTTCCGCCGTCTTCCATTGCCTGAGCCCACATACCTATATTTTTAGCAGGCGATTCTAATAGCAACTTAGCGTCTGATAATCGCGTCTTACGCTTCCATAATTTAGCAATTCGAGCGTAACCAGAATCCGTCATTGTGTTAGGTCCAAAATCAGTGCTAACTAAAAGCGTGTCGATATCCACCCACGAAGCCGTCATTTTCGCCTCGGGCAAAATAAAACCTTCAGTTACAAACGATTTTGAAGCGATATCAAACTCACGCATGACCGTGGCGTCTTTACCTTTTCGAGACAAGAACACTAGCGCACGCGACTTGCCGCCTTTTTCCAAATCAATATGCTTTAGCACCCAGCTTTCATTTTCTGCCTTCCCAAGGGCATCGACATCCAATAACACGTCCCAAGCGGGATCTTTCTTGCCAAGTTCGGGCAACCTTGTTCGGCGCCAAATCCCCCGAGGGTTTTTTTCATCGGTCCAGTGGTTATAAGCAAAACTCCCAACAATCGAAATGTAGGGAATTCGGTCCTTGCTTGCCAAGATTTCTTTTATGCTGGCCCTCATTGTCGAAAAACCAGAATTCGATTTAAAATGCTTAACAGCCAGATCGTTTTCAGCTTTTACCCAAGTCATTGATTCAGGCGATCGAATATCTTCAAGTTTAATAAACGGATCTGCTGTGGAAGTTTGCTTAGTGTCCATATTGGCACACGACAAAATCAAAAATAACGAGGCCAAAGACAGAATGACTTTCATACTCAACTCCCAATTTTATTAAAAACATTCAAATTTTAAGATTCAAATTTGATAAGAACGGCGCCGGATTCAACGCTGTCGCCTTGCTTGATACTAATTTCTTTTATTTTTACTTCTCTGGTTGAACGCATTTCATTTTCCATTTTCATGGCTTCCATTATCAGCAATGGTTTATTTGCGGGGACCACATCGCCAACCTTGACGAAAATTT
This sequence comes from Pseudobdellovibrionaceae bacterium, assembly GCA_043757515.1. Classification (GTDB taxonomy): domain Bacteria; phylum Bdellovibrionota; class Bdellovibrionia; order Bdellovibrionales; family Bdellovibrionaceae; genus UBA2316. The sequence continues at coordinate 16,926 of JAYVPD010000198.1, read as the reverse complement.
CAATGACTTTTCCCGGCATGCCAGACTTCAATTCGTTCGCGCCGGAACCCCCGCCGCCTTTTTTCAAAGAGGCATGTAAAAGCATTTCATCGTTGTAAATTTTAATGCTTCGAAATGAATTTCGTGCAAAAACCGTGTATTCCGTGTCTTTACCAAGCACATCGATTAAATACGACTGACCCTGAAATAAAAAACTGATATAATCTTCGGCGGACTTGTAGTCGTTTTTTGAAATATCATGATGTTGCCATTCGGCGCCTTGGGCCTGCAAAGACACTTTCCATGAATGGCGAGTTTCGGTCACATCGACTTTGTATTTGCGACCTTGAATTTCTGCTTCAAAATACATAAATTGCTCCGTTTGCTCTTGCTAGCTTAGGCTAACCGCATCGACATCTTGCGGCCGATTCGTTTCCAGTTGGAAGTTATATTGAGATGTCTGACATCTTTAGACTTTCTGCTGTTGTAGGCATAAATAGCAGCGGAAATTAAAAACATCGGGTCTTCGATTTGCTTAAACATCAATGGCTCGATCACTTCAAAATTCTTTTCAATAAATTGAGTAGTGTACGAGGCATCAATAAATGTTGGATGATCCAATATCGTTTTATGTAATACGATGTTGGTTTTAATACCTGTAATCACAAATTCAGACAGGGCTCGTTGCATTCGCCGAATGGCAGCCGTGCGCGAATCACCCCAAGTGATTAATTTTGCGATCATGGGATCGTAATAGATCGGAACTTCATAGCCGGGATAGGCGTAGGAATCCACCCGCATAAAGGGACCCTGTGGATGACGGCAAGCCCTAATTTTACCGGGGTGAGGTTTATAGGTGATCGGGTCCTCAGCGCAAATGCGAGTTTCAATTGCGTGGCCTTTAATTTTAACGTCCTCTTGCTTGAAGCTTAGGGGTCTGCCGGCCGCCACATAGATTTGTTCCTTTACTAGATCAATTCCTGTAATGGCTTCGGTAATTGGGTGCTCGACTTGAAGGCGAGTGTTCATTTCCATGAAAAAGAAATCTTTAGTTTTATTGTCAAAAATAAATTCAATTGTTCCGGCACCAACATAGTCAATTTGTTTGGCCGCACGAACCGCAGCTTCACCCATTTTCATGCGAACGTGATCAGGAACTGATGGCGACGGCGCTTCTTCAATAATTTTTTGATGCCGTCTTTGTACCGAACACTCACGATCAAACAAATGGCAAACATTACCGTGTTTGTCTCCAAAAACCTGAATCTCAATGTGTTTTGGATCATTAACAAATTTTTCAATATACACCGTAGGATCCGAGAAATAGTTTTGCCCCTCTGACCGACACGCACGAAATGCACTTTCAATTTCAGAATCTTGCCGAACTACGCGCATTCCCTTACCACCACCACCTGCAGACGCTTTGATAATAATTGGATAGCCAACTTCATTCGCTACTTTTTTTGCATCTTCAAATGTATCAATTCCGCCGTCGCTACCAGGAACCGTTGGAACTTTCGCTTTTTTCATCAAAGCTTTTGCCGACAGCTTGTCGCCCATTGCCTCGATATTGGCAACTGTTGGACCGATAAATACAATACCCGCTTCTACACAGGCTTTTGCAAAATTAGTATTTTCAGATAAAAAACCATAACCTGGGTGAATGGCGTCGACCTTGGCGGCCTTAGCAACTTCGATAATTTTTTTAATGTTTAGGTAGGAATCTTTAGACGGTGCGGGACCAATATTATATGCCTGATCCGCCAAAAACACATGCAAACTATCTCGATCCGCATCGCTAAAAACAGCAACGGATTGAATGCCCAGCTCGCGACACGCACGGGTAATTCGAATTGATATTTCGCCGCGATTCGCAATTAAAATTCGTTTAAACGGTATTTTAAAATCCATTTCTAATCTCCTAAAGCGGAATATTTCCGTGCTTTTTAGCAGGGTTAACATCTTTTTTATTTTTCAACATTTCTAGTGAATCAATAATTCGTTTTCGAGTCAGCGCGGGCTCAATCACTTCGTCGGTGTAACCCAATTCAGCACTGACGTAAGGATTATTGAATTTCTTTTCATATTCGGCAATCAACCGAGCACGTTCTGCAACTGGGTTTTTAGCTTTTTCAATTTCGCTTCTTGAAATGATACTAACGGCGCCTTCGGCACCCATCACTGCGATTTCAGCCGATGGAAAGGCTAGGTTTACATCTGCGCGAAGTAGTTTTGATCCCATCACGATGTAAGCGCCGCCATAGGCTTTGCGAGTAATTACAGTTACTTTAGGAACAGTGGCTTCTGCATACGCATATAAAAGTTTAGCGCCATGAGTGATGATTCCGTTCCACTCTTGCTCTTTTCCAGGCAAAAATCCCGGCACATCTACAAAGCTTACGATTGGAATATTGAACGCATCACAAAAACGAATAAATCGAGCGGCTTTTCTAGAGGCCTCAATGTTCAAACAACCCGCCAATATTTGAGGTTGATTGGCAACCACACCAACTGGACGACCATTAAAACGAGCAAATCCTACGATCATGTTCATTGCATAGTTTTTATGAACTTCTAAAAAATACCCTTCATCAACACACTCAGTAATTACTTGAACCATGTCGTAAGGTTTTTTTGGATTGTCTGGAATTAGATTGTTAAGCGCTTCAACAATTCTATCCGGAGGATCGTTCGACGGTAAAATAGGGGCATCGTCCAAATTATTGGCCGGTAAAAAATTTAGCAATTCGCGAATCATTAACAAACAAGTTTTATCATCATCAACGGCAAAATGGGCAACGCCAGATTTTTGCGAATGCGTAGCAGCCCCGCCCAAATCTTCTTTGGTCACATCTTCATGGGTAACGGTCTTAATAACATCTGGACCCGTTACGAACATGTAACTTGATTTATTCACCATAAACACAAAATCAGTGATACTTGGCGAATAAACAGCGCCACCAGCGCAAGGGCCCATGATGGCTGTTATTTGCGGGACAACGCCGCTGCTTAAAACGTTGCGTGTAAAAATATCGGCATACCCGCCAAGGGATTCGATGCCTTCTTGAATTCGCGCGCCGCCCGAATCATTAATTGAAATAAAAGGTGCTCCATTTTTTGAAGCCAGGTCCATAACCTTACAAATTTTATTGGCTTGAGTGCGCGACATAGAGCCACCAAAAACAGTGAAATCTTGACTAGAAACATAAACTAATTTTCCATTAACACGGCCATAGCCAGTAATAACTCCGTCACCAGGAGTTAGCGTTTTTTCCATTCCAAAATTGGTACATCGATGGGTCATCAACCGGTCGGTCTCAACAAAACTCCCCGGATCCAGCAAAACGTCCACTCGCTCGCGCGCAGACAATCGGCCACCTTTTTTGTGTTTAGCCACGCGGTCTTCGCCGCCGCCTTTCATTGCGTCTTCATTTTTTCGTTCTAATTCTTGAATTTTTAGAAAATTCAAATTGGTAGTATCCATGAGTGCTCCTCGAACTTTGTTTTAAAATTTTAATTATATAATTTATGGGTGACTGCGGCCATATAATCGCGGAAAGGGGATAGTTTCCCTAACATGAGGCAATCCACAAATCCAGGTCACAGTGCGCTCGATACCCAAACCAAAACCGCTATGAGGAAAAGAACCATAGCGGCGCAAATCCAAGTACCACTGGAAATCTTTTTCATCCAATTTGTGTTCTTTGATTTTTGTCATTAGTTTTTCGATACTTTCTTCACGCTGGCCGCCGCCAATGATTTCGCCATAGCCTTCAGTGGCAAGCAAATCGCAACCCATGGCATAACCGGGCTCTTTTGGATCTTCTTTCATGTAGAAAGCCTTGATCGCTTGAGGGTAGTGGTGAACAAAAACTGGCTTATCGAATTTAGAAGATACAATTGTTTCATCGGTCGCACCAAAATCATCACCTATGATAAACTCTGGATTTTCTTTTTTAATCATCTGCGCCGCTTCGCTATAGTGCAGTCGCGGAAAGGATCCTTTGATATTTTCAAGCTTGCTCATGTCGCGTTCGATGGCCCTAAATTCATCTGGGCGATTTTTAATTGTTCTTTGTACGATGTATTCAATGAACTGCTCGGCCAGCTCCATATTGTCGTACATGTCATTAAAGGCCACCTCGGGTTCGACCATCCAAAATTCTATTAGGTGCCGACGAGTTTTAGATTTTTCAGCTCGAAACGTAGGACCAAAGCAATATACCTTGCCCAAAGCAGCCGCGGTGGCTTCCATGTAAAGTTGCCCCGATTGGGACAAATACATTTTTTCATCAAAGTATTTAGTTTCAAATAAATTAGAAGTTCCTTCGCAGGCGCTCGGAGTAAAAATAGGCGCGTCGGTCAATGTAAATCCGCGGCCATCAAAAAAATCACGAACGGCAGAAACGATTTCATGTCGAATGCGCATGATTGCGTGTTGCCTTTTAGAGCGTAGCCACAAATGACGATTTTCCATTAAAAAATCAGTGCCGTGATCTTTGGGGGAAATGGGATAGCTGTCTGAAACAGAAATTATTTCCAAAGTACGCGCACCTATTTCATAAACATTTTCGTGTTTTGGATGCTTTTTAACTAAGCCCGTAATTTTAACTGAACTTTCCTGAGTCGCCTTCTCAAAAATCTCAAGAGCTGCGTCGTCACACTCGCCTTTAAAAAATACACACGGAACAACACCGGTCCCATCGCGCAATTCTAAAAATTTAACTTTTCCTGATGACCGCGACTGATAGACCCAGCCTTTAAGTTCAACTTGTTCGCCGATATGATTTTTCAAATCACTAATAAAAAATCGCATAAAAACCTCTTCGCAATTTTTTATCTGATTTATAGGATTAATCCAACCTAAATTCGCTCCTAACAGGCCTGATTCAAGACCTGTTTATAGTTGAAAAATGGCGCTCCGTTTAATATGTGAATTAGCGATTTAAATAGTTGTAGGCTTTTAGCAAATTGAGTCGACCGCGGGACACAACTCTAAATTCATGATTTGGCGTTACATCAACTGATTTGATCAACGCCTCTTTGATCTGAGCAGCCGTGGCTTTTGGGAAAGCCCCCATTAGCACAGCTGCGGCTCCGGTTACGAACGGGGCTGCCATGCTGGTCCCTTTTAGGTAATTATACTTTTCACCAGGTGTTGTACTCATAATCGAATCACCAGGCGCTGCCAAGTGCACAAGGTTAAAACTACTGTTGGAAAACGATGTCATTAAATCGTTCATGTTCGAAGCCCCAACTGTAATTTGGGTCGCCACATTAAACGCGGCAGGGTAGGTAGGTGAGGTATCTAAGTCGCGATTTTCGTTTCCAGCGGCAACAACGATCAGAACGCCTTTTGCAGAAATATCATCAAATGCATTTTTCAAAGTGGCAACGCAAACACTGCCGCCCCAACTTGCATTTATAACTCGAGCTCCTTTGGCCACGACATAATTCATAGCATTAATTGCGTCGCCAAGCGAGCCAGACCCATCGTTTGTAATAAAAGGTGCTGCTATAATTTTAGCGCCAGGTGCAACGCCCTTCATTATTCCACTATGATCAGAGGCGATAATTCCAGTCACATGAGTTCCATGTTCATTTTCTATCGTGTATTTGGGAACATTTGTAAAATTCATGCTGGAATAATCGTCGACATAGCCATTGCTGTCGTCGTCTTTGCCGTTGTCAGGGATTTCATTTTTATTAATCAAGATTTGATTTTTCAATTGCGAATGCGTGACATCCACATAGGAATCCACCACGCCAACCAAAACATCTTTGCCGACAGCGTTTTTTTCCCAAACGGCGCTCGCTTGAATCATGGTTTGGCCCCATGTTTGATCTGCGTCTGTCGTGCTGTTTGGTGTAAGCGGCTCGGACATCGTTAGTTCTTGCTGAGAATAAAACTTAAGGCGCTGATCCCGATGGATTACTTTTATTCTTTCCAAATTTGTAGTAACAAAACCATCTTTGAAAGACTCTTCATTTTCACCGCGTTCAACAGTTACATGGCCATCTTCCCAGTTTACGATGTATTGATTTTCTACTGTTTCCGTCTGACAGCCCGTCGGAGTGGCCTTTTCAGCGATTACATTGTTCGCCGTCTTTTGGCCTTCCTGTGCACAAGAAATCAAAAATGAAAAAGACGAGAATAAAACTACAAACTTTAAAACATCCATGTGTTCTCCGCAGCGGTGGTCCCTCTTTAGTGACTCATGAGGGCCCGGTTCTGGTGAACTCATCGACGCGAATATATGGATGTTAGAGTCTATTAGTAAAAAACTAGACGAATGTCGTTTTCAAATATTAGAAAAAAATAGAAATAATTTTGATAGGCATTAACCGAATTTCTAAGTCGAGTTTTAGATTAAAAAAACTAAGCCTTTCGGCTTTGATTTGCGATTTTGATTCGATTGGAAAGCGTTACCATTAAGGCCTTTGACCAGCCGGGCTTTTGATACAAAACTTTTTCAAAAGTATTAATTGGAATTTCTATCAACTCGCAATCGGTTTCAGCGACAACATTGGCGCTTCGAGGGGCCTTGGTAATAAAAGACATTTCACCCACAAACTCGCCAGAATTGATGGGCCCCAAATCAACGTCAATGCTGTCATTTGTGGTATAAGCCCGAAGAGTTCCCTTTCGCAAAATATAAACAAAATCACCTTTGTCGCCTTGTCGAAGCAAGATATCTTTAGGCGCTAAAAAGCGAAGAAAAAAATCGCTAGGCTCAATGTGCGACCAAAAGTTTAAAGCTCGCACCAGGCAATGATTAAGTTCCTCAGCATTTTTAGGATCGGATAGAAATTGAAGCCGGCCGGTTACAACGTCATCTAGAAAAATTTCTTGCTCGGGCAGCTCGCCCACCAAAATAATACTCAAGTTTGCTAATGATTTTGTTTGAATGATGGTGTCTAAAATCCTATCGCCACTTACTTTTGGAAGATTTCTGTCAACAATTACAGTATTCGGGGGTGCGTTTTCAATTTTTGTGAGCGCCTCCGAGCCATCTTTCGCAGTGAAAACCAACGAATTGGAAACGTGTCCCTGAATAACGCTCTTCAGGAGCTCTATTTGTTCGGTATTTTCCGACGCGATTAAAAAAATTCGTTTTGCATCTAGTGTGCCATTCATCTGAAAAATTATCAGGCAACTTTGTCGCAGCCACAACAAAAAACAGAGCGTTGAAGATACCTCATTGATTTCAAAAGAGTTTTTAGTTTAGTATGAAAGCCGAACCAGACTTTCATTCAGTCGCTGTTAAGGAGTTTTAATGAGGACAATATTATTTTTTGTGGTGTCGCTAGGTCTAGCTGGGGTTGGCGTTTCAAAAACAGAAGACGGACTTATTCCGTTAAGAGATTTTTTCAAAAACCCAGAGGCATCAAATTATCAAATTTCGCCTGACGGCAAATGGATATCTTTTTTAAAACCGTATGAACATCGCATGAATGTTTTTGTAAAAGAAAACAAAGAGGGTGCTGATGAAATAAGGCTTACGTCATCTACAGATCGGGATATTCCGAACTATTTTTGGAAAGGGAATAATTATGTCATTTACACTCGGGACTTTGGCGGAGACGAAAATTTCCACGTATTTACTGTAGATATAAAATCAAAAGCAGAAAAAGATGTTACCAATTTTCCAAACACCAGGGCAGAGGTAATTGACCCGCTAGAAAATGTCAAAGACGACGAAATTATTATTTCTCATAATTTACGGGACAAAAAAGTTTTCGATGTTTTTCGTTTGAACATCAAAACTGGAAAACTGGCATTACTGGCTCAAAATCCCGGCACGATTACAGGTTGGGTTACAGATCACAATGGAAAACTTCGTTTGGCCGTTGAATCTGAAGGATTAAATTATCATATTTTGTATCGAGACTCCGAAGGGCAAAAATTTTCGAAAATTCTTTCGTTTACCTACAAGGACCATTTTGCTCCTATGTTTTTTACTTTCGACAATAAAAATCTCTATGCATCTTCAAATCTAAATCGAGATAAGGCTGCGATCGTGGAATTTGATCTTAAATTAAAGAAAGAAATGAAAATAGTATATCAACATCCCGATGTCGATGTTGAGGAGCTGAACTATTCACGAAAGCGAAAAGTTTTGACGTCGGTGCGCCTAACGACCTGGAAGATAATCCCACAATTTATGGATCCAATCACTGAAAACATTTTCAACAAAGTCGCTGAAAAAATGATTGGAAAAGAAGTTCGATTTGTATCTGCTACCAAAAACGAAGATTTGTTTGTAGTGCGGACCATATCCGACCGAACTCTTGGAGGCTTTTACATTTATGACTCCAAGAAAGATGAACTAAAATTGTTAGCCAATGTAGCACCCTGGCTTGACGAAGAAAAGCTAAGTGCGACAAAGCCAGTTAGTTACCAGTCACGGGATGGTTTGACTATCAATGGCTACCTAACTTTGCCGAAAAATAAGAAAGGCAAAAACCTCCCAATAGTCATCAACCCACATGGCGGCCCGTGGGCTCGGGATATTTGGGGCTACAATCCGACAGTGCAATTTTTGGCGAGCCGTGGCTACGGAGTCCTCCAAATGAATTTTCGGGGCTCAACGGGCTACGGGAAATCATTTTTGCTCGCATCGTACAAGCAATGGGGTCTAAAAATGCAGGATGATATTGCTGATGGTGTAAACTGGTTAATTCAAGAAGGAGTCGCAGACAAAGACAAAGTCTGTATTTATGGCGGCTCCTACGGAGGCTATGCAACGCTTTCTGGTTTAGTTAGAAATCCAGAGCTTTATGCCTGCGGAATTGATTATGTCGGAGTCTCTAATTTATTTACTTTTATGAATACCATCCCACCCTATTGGTTAACAGAGCTTGAAAAGCTTTATGAAATGGTAGGGCACCCCGAAAAGGACAAGGCGCAATTGACGGCCACCTCGCCGGCCCTAAATGCTGACAAAATCAAAGCGCCTTTGTTGGTCGTTCAGGGCGCGAAGGATCCACGGGTAAATAAAGCGGAATCTGATCAAATGGTTCAGGCGCTGGAAAAAAGAGGCATAAAAGTCCAATATATTGTCAAGGATAACGAAGGCCATGGCTTTAGAAATGAGGAAAATCGATTCGAATTCTACGAAGCCATGGAGGCCTTTCTGAAAAAGAATATAGGCAACTAGGTGTCGACAGGAATTTTCGGCACAGCCCTTGCTATTCTTTTCGATCGAGTTTGAGAGTTTGTTTTAGCCGACTTGAAAGTGGAATCTTAGAAAGATTTACATCAATGAGACTGAAACTGACACTTTTTCCGGGGATTGAGAATAATTGGGGTTGTCATGTTAACTACGTTGTTTATTAAAAAAATATTTTATTTTTTCACAACAGGAACTTTACTGTTTTATATTGTTTCATTTGAAACCGCGGGTCACGCATCAAGCGAAGAACAGTCCCGAAAAGAAATGATTCAATGCCAAGAAAACGTTCGCAAAATGAACTCTGGCAAGCCTTACACATTGAAAAATAAATTTCAAATTACCTACAAAAATGTTCTTAGACTTAATTTGGCAGAACAAAAGGCCGTGAATTATTATTTAAAGGATATGAAATCATCCTTGATAAAAGATGGCGAATCAAATCCGTTAAAAATATCTACGTACAAATTTGAAGATCGAGTCAACCAAGTTTTAGGATATAAAGTAGTCGTAAAATCGTGGAACGATGCCACTGAACAAGTCACCTACTTCTTAGACAAAAGCCACCAAGTTCTTTTCAAACACATAGACAGCTTTGTTCCAGTAAAAAGTTGGACCTGCGAAAAAGACACTTAGTTTATTAAAGAGATTCAATAAATTCGCGCATAATCAGTGAAAATTTCTGTTCCACATTTTTCGCGGTCTGAGTCACTTCTTCATGAGAAAGTTTTTGTCTTGAAATTCCCGCCGCTAGATTGGTGATACAGCTTAAAGCGCCAACACGAAGGCCCAAATGGTTGGCTGCAATGACTTCTGGCACGGTCGACATGCCAACGGCTTTGCCGCCGAGAAGTTTTAAATAGCGAACTTCTGCTGGTGTTTCATAGGTTGGTCCACTGACCGCACAATAAATCCCTTTGTGATATCGACTACCGTTTTTTTGAAATATTTTTTCCATAGAGGTAATTAACGAGTGATCATAAGCTTCGGTCATATCTGGAAATCGCGGACCAAGCTCTTTAATATTTGGACCCATCAGCGGATTAATTCCCATTAAATTAATATGATCTTCTAAAATCATAAAATCGCCTGCCTGCATCGTATCGCCAAATCCACCTGCGGAATTTGTCAGAATCAAAGTATCAATTCCCAAAAGTGCTAAGGTACGAGTCGGAAACACAACTGTTTCCATGCTGTGACCTTCATAGTAGTGATTTCGACCCTGAAGTATAACGACCGTCTTTTTGCCAAGCTGTCCAATTATTAGATTCCCTTGGTGGCCTTCAACCGTGGTTGGCATAAAATTGGGAATATCACTGTAAGGAATTTTGCAGCTGACCTGCACTTGATCTACAAACGCTCCCAAGCCAGAGCCCAATATTAGACCGACTTGAGGTTTAAGAGTCGTCTGACTCCTAATATATCCAACAGTTTCAGTAAGTTTATCTAATACCAAATTTATCAAAACATCCCCTGCATCGCTACACACTAGCAGCTTTCAAAGCGAAAGCGACCTGAAAAGCACGGCCTAACAGAATTAAAACACTAAAGGAATCAATTAGTCTAGCCTGATTTTTCGCTTGGCTATTTTTGAGATCAAGTAAAGCGATTTAACACAAGTTTGTCTTTCTTGGGTTTACCCCTTGATAGGGTAAATGATTCAAGTAAATCGGGAATGGCGTGCCGAAATAGGTCTTTATTGTCGCCGTGGATTGTATAAATAGTGTCACCTTTAGCTAAAAGATCACCAATTTTACAATGGAATTCGATACCAGCAGTTCCCTCTATAAGATCCTCTTTCACCTTGCGCCCGGCTCGAATTTTTATGGTGGCTAATCCAATTTTCTCAACATCAAAAGAATGGAGAAAGCCCTTTTTGGGAGCCAAAACAACCTCTGACAATTTAGGATAGGGCAATTTGCTAAGATGGCCCGAATGCAACGCGCAGAGTTCTTCAAACTTTGCTAAGGCTTTGCCCGAATCTAAAATTTCCTTCGCTAGCGCATAAGCCTTGTCTCGGGTTTTAAACTCCCCAGTTAGAAAAATCATTTCTGCTGACAAAACTAAACTGAGTTCTCGAGTGTCGTGATAGGAATCGTATCCATATTTATTTATGTGAGTCTTTCCCTGCATTATCTCGACGCATTCGTGAACCTCAAGCGAGTTTCCAGCATAACGTCCCAGCGGCTGATTCATCGAGGTGATAAAAGCGGATATTTTTTTGCCGTAGCGTTTGGCGATTTTCATCAAATACTTAGCCAAAATCGAAGCTTCTTTCGGATGTTTCATAAAAGCGCCTGAACCATATTTAACATCTAAAACTAAACCGTCGATACCCTCAGCTAATTTTTTTGACATGATGCTGGCGCAAATCAAGGGAATACAGTCAACAGTGGCAGTGACGTCGCGAAGGGCATAGAGCTTTTTATCTGCCGGACAAATTTCTTTTGTCTGCCCAATGAAAGCAATATTGTGTTTTTTGACGGCCTCAATAAACTGCTCTAAAGAAAGCTGAGTATCAAATCCTGGAATGGATTCCAATTTATCTAGGGTGCCACCGGTATGACCCAATCCACGCCCAGAAATCATGGGAACCGGGATGCCGGCTGCGGCCACAATCGGACCAAGTATCAGACTTGTTTTGTCGCCAACCCCGCCTGTTGAATGCTTGTCGACTTTAAAATTTTTAACAGATGAAAAATCCACCATGATCCCAGAATTAATCATCGATTTCGTAAGTCCAAAGGTTTCTTTTTCCGTCATACCATTGAAAAAAACGGCCATTAGCCAGGCTGACATTTGATAGTCGGGAATTTCGCCACGAGTGTAGCTTTGAATTAAAAAATCAATTTCATCTAACTCAAGCACCTGAGCGTTTCTTTTTTTCCGAATTAATTCTGAAGGTAAATACATAGTTTCCTAATAATGTGATTTGGAATCAAGCCCTTGAATCAAAGTCACCCCCGACGAAGTTCCCAAGCGATTGGCTCCGGCCGCAATAAATTCCAATGCGTGCGCCTGACTTTTAATGCCACCACTTGCTTTGATTTTCATCTGGGCACCTAACGTTTTTTTAAAAAGAACAATATCATTTAACTGCGCGCCCGCTGTGGAAAAACCAGTGGATGTTTTAACGAAATGGGCACCTGACGATTCAATAATTTTACAGGCGTTTATTTTTTCATTTTCGGTTAGCAAAGCGGTTTCTATAATGACTTTTAAAACATGGCCGTGACAAGATTTTAGAACAACTTTTATATCGGATTCAACGGTGCCATAGTCCTTGTCCTTCAAAGCGCCAATATTAATAACCATATCGATTTCGCGAGCACCCTTTGATACCGCTTGATCTGCTTCAAAGGCCTTGCTGGTAGAATGATTGGCGCCCAGTGGAAATCCAACAACCGAACACACTTTTACAGGTGTGTTTTTAAGCAGCCCAGCGCAGAAATAAGTCCAATGCGAATTTACACAGACTGAAAAAAAACCATGAGTTTTGGCTTCTAGGCAAAGTTTTTCAAAATCATTTTTTTGGCTTTCAGGCTTTAAAAGCGTATGATCGATGTAGCTTGCTAAGTTTTCCATACCGCTAATTAAATAGATAACATTACCGTTTGTCAAAAATGAATGTTGCAGTTATTATTTAGGAATAAATGAAGATATTAAATCTAATAACGTTTTTGATTGTATTCGGATCGGCTTCGGGCGGCCAGGCTCAATCGCAATCGGTTTTCAAAAGAACAACTGCAACGATTCTTTTTGCAAGTATTGGCGGCGGCGTATTGGGGCTTAGCACATTGAGTTTTTATGGAAAACCCCAAGAGCACACAGATAATATTACGACGGGAGTTTTGATTGGATTTTTAGCGGGCTTTAGCTATGTAGTGTACGACACCTACGGACTCCAATCCTCTACGACAGAGCCGACCTACAAACCGTTTGCTGGTAGCCAAGCGGCCCAGCTGGTTGCCGTTTCTGAACAGAAAAAAAGAGACCCCCCTGTAAGCTGGCCTCTTTTTTCTTTTGATTACAATTGGTGAAATAAATTTTAAGAAGCGGGTCTTTTGGCAGCAGCCGCTGTGGTGGCAGGATCGCCTTCTTTGCCCAAAAAAGTCTTAGCATCCGCCGGAGCCACTTTCCCTTTTTTAACCAAATCATCGATGTATTTTTCAAAAGACACCATACCAGAGCTTGAGCCCGTTTGGATTGCGGATGGTATTTGATGTATTTTTCCTTCGCGAATAAGGTTAGAAACGGCTTTAGTACTTTTCAAAATTTCATAAGCGGCCACACGGCCCTGGCCATCGGCCCGTGGAAACAGGGTCTGAGCGACCACGCCTCGCAAGCTCTCTGATAACATGGTTCGAATTTGCGCCTGTTGATTTGACGGAAACACGTCAATAATACGATCGATTGTTTTTGCAGCGTTGTTGGTGTGAAGCGTGCCAAACACGATGTGCCCAGTTTCTGCCGCGGTTAGTGCGAGCGAAATTGTTTCCAAATCACGCAACTCGCCGACTAGCAAGATATCTGGATCTTCTCGAAGGGCCGCCTTTAGGGCATTCGAAAACGATTTTGTGTGCGAACCAACTTCGCGTTGATTAATTACAGACTTAATATTTTGATGAACAAATTCAATAGGGTCTTCAACCGTGATAATGTGAGATTCTGTGGTCATATTAATTTCATGAATCATCGCTGCTAAGGTTGTTGATTTACCGGACCCGGTGGGACCAGTAACCAAAATCATGCCGCGATCACAGTCGATTAAATCTAAAATACCTTGAGGCAAATTCAGCTCTTGCGCTGATTTAATTTTCTCTGGAATAATACGAAACACGCCAGCAAGGCCTTTTCGCTGCATATAAATATTGCATCGAAATCGAGCCATACCTGGCACCGTGTAGGCGCAATCGAGTTCCCACTTTTCAATGAAGGATTTTTTTTGTTTTTCTGTAAGAATTTCAAAAAGCAACCCCTGAACCTCTTGGCTAGTGAGCTCCTTGTAATTCAAAGGCATCATTTTACCGTGAAGGCGAAGGTACGGAGGGGCTCCGCTAGTGAGGTGCAAATCTGAAGCATTTTGCTCTACCATTATTTTAAATAAGTCGTCGATTGCTGCCAAACGCTACTCCTTCGCTGTTTCAAAACCTTTGTGACACACATCTGATCGGCGATTGTCGTAAATAGATAAATACAAAATGAGTCTAAGTTCTTAAAATCTATTTCATTTCAGGACTATGCTTTGACTACACTAGACTAATGTTTTACTTACTGAAGTCCGACCTCGGAAGGAACGGTACTTATGGCTGCTGAAATTTTAATCAATGTTAGACCCCATGAAACTCGGGTAGCGTATGTAGATAAAGGGATTCTAACAGACCTTAAAATCGAACGAAAAACCTCACCGACCATGGTTGGGTCTATATTTCGGGGTATTGTGTTACGAGTGTTGCCTGGCATGCAGGCCGCCTTTGTGGATATTGGGCTAGAAAAAGCGGCATTTCTATATGTTGGCGATATCCGAGAAGATTTGGACTCTGATAGTTACCCGATTCCGGACCTTGATCGCGAAGAACCATTGGAAGAAACCGTCTTTGATGAGGAAGGAATTCCTCAAAAAAGTGAAAACAAAACTCCTATTCAAGATTTAATTAAAGAAGGCCAAGCCTTGCTTGTTCAGGTGGCCAAAGACCCACTTGGAACTAAGGGTGCCCGCTTAACGACACATATTTCGTTACCTGGTAGATTTGTTGTCTATTTGCCTACTATTCGCCATTTAGGAATTTCACGCCGAATTGAATCCGAAGATGAACGTGAACGATTAAAAAGTTTAGTTCAAAAAATAAATCCTCTAGGCGGCGTAATCGTAAGGACCGCAGGCGAAGCGGCGTCTGAAGAAAACTTAAAATCGGACATAGACTATTTGGACCGCTTATCGAAAGAGGTTTTAAAAAATTACGACAAAAAAAAGACCCCTGGTTTGGTCCATCAAGAAATTGAAGTCGAACTGCGCGCACTTCGCGATTTGATGAGCGAAGAAGTCATCTGTGTTTGGGTAGATGACGGTGAAATCCATAAAAAAGTAAGCAAGTTTGTGACTCAACTGATGCCCAAATATAAGCAAAATATTATTTTGTATGAAGAGCCCAAGCCTTTGTTTGATTTGTATGATGTCGAACTTGAAGTGTCCCGGTCCCTAGATAGAAAAATCTGGCTAAAATCAGGTGGTTATATAGTAATCGATGAAGCCGAGGCTCTAGTCGTAATTGACATCAATACCGGCCGCTTTGTAGGCAAAAAAGACCTTGAAGACACGATTTTAAAAACAAATTTAGAAGCGGTTAAAGAAATTGCCCATCAATTAAGAATTCGAAACTGTGGTGGCATCATCATTATTGATTTCATAGATATGGAAAAAGAAAGCCATCGCGAAAAAATACTAGATGCTCTAAAAGAAGAAGTTCAAAAAGATCGGGGCAAAGTGAATGTGTTATCCATGTCTTCACTAGGACTAGTGGAGATGACCAGGAAGCGCACTAGGCCTAGTTTGATAAAAACACTGTGCGAGCCGTGCAACTACTGCGATGGGCATGGGTACATCAAAAGAAAGTCTACAGTAGCCAACGAGATCTTTCGTGAACTCGAACGCGAAATAGGAATGCTCGATAACTCTAAAAGCAGTTTCGTTGTTCATTGCCGCAGCGAAATCGTCGATTGGATTTACGAATTTGAAGGTAAAACCCTGGAACAACTTGAAAAAAAGCTAAAGAAATCAGTTACTTTCAAAATTGAACCCGCATACCACATCGAACAATATGAACTATTTATTAAATAGGCAGTTTTACCAGAGGGCTTTGGAATTTCTTTTAAAGGCTCTAAAATTTTGCGTGAGTTTACCGTGATTAGACGGTAGGGTTCTCTGATAATCTCATCAAACTATTTGATTAAAATATTGACAGGTTGTGATCGAAGTGGCAATTACTTCGAGGTTTAATCCCGAATCCTGTGGAGGATCATAATGTACGCAGTAATTAAAACTGGTGGAAAACAGTACACCGTAAAGCCTGGTGATGTTGTTCAAGTTGAAAAATTGGAACAAATTTTAGGTTCAGAATTTGATATCGTTGAAGTCCTTGTTGTTGGTGGTGAAACTACTGTTATTGGACAGCCTCTTGTTAAGGGTGCTAAAGTAACTGTTGTCGTTACAAAACAAGGTCGCGATCGCAAAGTAATCGTTTTCAAAAAGAAACGCCGACATTCATTTCGTAAATTTAAAAATCATAAACAGCCTTTCACAGAACTTTTCGTTAAATCGATTACCTCTGATGGCAAAACAGCTACTACAGAATCTCAGCCGGTAGTGACTGATATGGCTGCGGTACGTGAACAGCGAATTCAAGACAAAATGATCGCTCGACAAGAAAAAGTGGAATCAATGGTTGGAAAATCAGCCGGTTCAGTTTCTGAAGACGATACAAAGGCATTAAAAGCCAAAAAGAAAACGTCAAAAAAGGTTGCAAAAAAAGCGGCTGGTAAAAAAACAACGGGTAAAAAAGTAACTAAGAAAGTTGCTAAAAAAGCATCTAAAAAAACAACTAAGAAGTAATACGGATTTGATTTAACAGGAGTTAGTATGGCATCGAAAAAAGCTGGTGGTAGTACCAAGAACGGACGAGATTCAAATAGTAAACGCTTAGGTGTAAAACGATTTGGCGGCGAGAAAGTTTTAGCGGGAACAATTCTAGTAAGACAGCGTGGAACAACATTCCAC
>JAYVPD010000197.1:0-119652 GCA_043757515.1 Pseudobdellovibrionaceae bacterium | reverse complement strand
GCAGACAGAATGCGGGCTACTGTTGAATTAATCTGTCTACTTTTTTGATTGAAACACTCAGCAAAGGTAGCTGCTGAAAAATACCTATTGCATGGCTTACAATAGTAGCGCTGCACGAATTTGCGATCTGAGGATCTGTAGAAAAATCCAATTTTCGTTAATAAATGATCCGATTTTACAGATCGTCTGAATTTTCTTTGGCATTTAGGGCATCGTATTTGAATCATTGCTTAGCATAAAGCAAATGGCAGACCCCAAGTTCGGAAGTCAAAGAATGCCCCCCAGCCGCTGGCTGAGGGGCCAGTTCCTATTTTTTAAAAGTTTTGTTTAAACTAGTTTTCACGAGCTTAAAATAGGTTTTATCAGGCATCCAGTTTAAGGATTTTGTCAGAAGCTCCATAGCCTTAGAAAAGGAAATGGTCGTTTCTCCAGATTCTATTTTATTCACAATAAATTGAGCTGATTTTTGCGCACCCCAAGCTTTAGAGCGATCGATTTCCAAATCTTGAGACATAGGGGTGTCCACTAAGCCAGGGCGAATTTCAAAAAAATCCAGCCCTGAGAACTCTAAATCTAAACGTAGCCCTTCAAAAAATACATGTTGGGCTGCTTTAGAGGCAAAATAGGAAGCGCCTTTAGGAAGGCTTCGATGCACCATCAATGCAGATACCATCGCGACCAGTCCAGATTTTCGGCTCAAAAAATCTGGAAGCCACGTTTCGAGGACATTTAAAAAACCGAAATAGTTTACTTCCATTGTATTTCGAGCCTCCGTAGCTTGGAAGTTATGCAGGTCAATCGACTTACCAATCCCAACACTATAGAAAAAACCATCTATCTGGCCCCACTTTTCCTTAAAAAATAGTGAGGATTGTCTAATGTCATCTGGTTTTGTGACATCACCTTGGAAATGAATCGATTGCGGAATCTGAGTCTTCATTTCACGTCGACTGAAGGTTCCAACGCGATTATATTTAGCAAGTTCAATCGCCAGGGCCTGGCCTATTCCGCTGGATGCTCCATACACAATAAACGTTTTGTCTTTTAATTTCATTTTGACTACAATCCCATAGGTGTCTCTTAATCTTGCGCCTTTGGGCCTGATGAGTCTACATTTTGTTGGGAGCATTTTATGTTGGTCGAAAATAGAAATGTTATATTTGTAGTTGTTTATCTATTGGTCCAAACTTCATTTGCAGGAACTATTGGTTTAGATTACACGCAATCTTCAAGTTCGAAAACTAATGGTGCGAATATAAGTGGTGATTTTGATCAAGACGCGAATTCTCAAAACCAAACACCGCAAGATCAATTTACTTGGGGCTTAGATTTTTCTCAAAGTCGGCAACAGACCACAGACGCAACAACCGGTGCGGCAGTTTCCGAATCCACCTACACAAGCTCTGCAAGCCTTGGCTGGGATACTCCGGCCCAATGGACCTGGGGAATTGATTACAGTTATTCGGCAACCCCCGATGAAAATTTAACTTCAAAGGGCCCCCGAGGAAGTGTGGACTATACTTTTATTTTTAAATCACCTAAAACAAAAAAAACTGTCATTTCAGATGACTTAACTTTAGATGCGGATCTACCCAATGCTGTTGACGATTCCTATGATGAATTTGCTCCAGAACTGACTTTTGGGGTATCGTATGGCACAACGGAATATGCAGATGCCTATTCCGCTAACAAAATCGTAGTGAGTGGTCGACTGCGGAATAGGACCACGACAACTGTTCCGGTCAATGGAACGGCCGTAATTACCCAAAAAGATGTTTCCCCAAGTGTCAGTTGGACTTATTGGGAGCCTATTACTTTGTCAGCCTCATACACCAAATACAGTTACGATAAAGATCCAGCGGAATTTTCTGCCAATCTAAATCAATTCCCAGCAGCGGCCCGCACAGTCAATGGCTTGTCACAAGCATTAAGTGGCTTTAGCTCCGATTCAACTACTGGGACCTTGGATTGGGCTCTATCTAATTTTTTTAGAATTTCGCTAAAACGAAGTTTATCCCATTCTGCTTCCTATGATGAATCCACAGTCGGCAATTCTCTTGGGTTTGAAATTCGCTTGAAGAAAAAATTTAAAATTAAACTAAGTGGCGAAACCGACGCCACCAAATCTACGACAGCGACCACGTCGTCGAATATCTATTCATTTGGTGTCAGCTATTATAACTGGTAACGATTCAAGTCCATTGAATTGCCTTAAATTTATAAAACATTTTGTCTTTCAATTTAATTTTGTCTACACTTTCCAGAATGGCTTCTAATCTTGTTCCCCCTGGTCCGTCGAGTTTGCCCTTAGTCGGGATTATTCCCAAATTAGCAATTGATCCTCTGAATACCTTTCAATCTTTGCATTTGAACTATGGCGGTTTTGTTAGATTTCAAAAAGGTAGATCCTTTCGTTATATATGTTTTGATCCCGAAGGCGTCCATCATGTCTTGGCTACCAATGGCAAAAACTATACTAAAAGCCGCAGTTATCAAAAACTAAAGACTTTTCTTGGCGCGGGACTCGTCACTACGGAAGGGTCCCAGTGGCAACAACTGCGAAAAAATGCGCAACCCGGCTTTTCACCACCAGCAATGAAAGACTATTTTACAACGATTAAACAAGTTACCGAAAAATCTTTGCAAAAAATCAAAACCGCCGATGGGTTTGATTTATCGTCTTTTTTTATAGAACTCACGCTTTCAATCATTAGCCAAACTATGTTTCATCTGGATCTAGCCTCTCAGGCGGAAGTCCTTTCGCCCGCGTTTGAATTTTGTGTTTCTTTTATGAATCACAGAATGGAGTCCTTTATAGATTGGAATTCTTATTTTACCACGTCTCGGGGCCATAAATTCAATCAGTACAAGCAACAGATTGATAAACTGATGCTTGAAGTAATCGCCAAAAGGAAATTAAATCGGGGCCTGCACCGTGACTATTTGGAATCACTACTTGAAGAACAAAATTTAAATCCAACTACACTTAGCGACACTATCATTAAGGATCAACTTATTACCTTTGTAATGGCTGGGCATGAAACGTCAGCCAATATGTTGAGCTGGACACTTCTTTTATTACTTCAAAATAAAAAACAACTTAAATCCGCGACTGATTTTTGTCGGTCAATAGACATTCAAGAATACTCAGACCTAAGCAAAATTGATTTTATTGAAAATATTCTAAAGGAATCACTGCGGCTTTATCCACCCGTGTGGATGATTTCACGAGACTCCGTGTCCAACGATTCAATATTGGGCTTTGCGATCGTACCAAAGAGTACCGTAAATATTTGCCCCTATGTAACTCATCGAAGTTCCAAATATTGGGATAATCCTCTAGATTTTAATCCGCAGCGATTTGAATTAGAATATAACAAAAAAGCGTATTTTCCATTTTCTTCGGGAGCAAGGGCCTGTATTGGAAGTCAGTTGGCACTGATGGAAGGGAAATGGATCGTGTATCAGATTCTTAAAAACTTTAATCTGACTTGCGATCACTTGGACCTGTCACCACAAGTTAGTGTGGTGCTCAAGCCCAAGATTTCACATCGTATTCAGTGTACTAAAGCATTATAGAAGTCAAAGGCATGCCGATCATTAAACCGCCCCAGCTTTGATTGGTAACACGAAGAAGCCGTTTTACATCGTCACCAGTTTTTATCGGATCCGCTTTAGTTCCGACTCGAAAATAGGTATTGATATACTCTGTATTCCAATTATTTGCCGTTCCAAAAGAATAGTCTCGATATTGAACGGGATTCCCTTTTTCATCGAGCGCACTAGATGTTAGAGTTTTTTCTTCCATACGAGTTGGAAAAATCGGCATAAAATATCTCAAATTTTTTGGAGGCGAATAAAAGAATTTTACTGCGTTAACATACACAGTTTCGCCACTAACCAACGAATGGATTGGAATAAAGTTGTTTTCAATTTTTTCTGCATCCATATTTGATTTTACAAACTCTTCAATTTTAGTAAATTTTAAATTTCCTCTTAAAACGGAAGTCATTTGTTCTATGCTTTTATCACCTGTACGAATAAAGGGCCTAAAAATCCCGCCGTTGAAGGCGAATGTCTCATCATCGACATTTCTGGCTTTAATTTCTGCCCATGACCTGTTTGCCATTTCAGTAGAAAAAAGTGCGTTTAAATAAGCAGCCTTCATGTTCTCTTGCCCTTTTGCTAAAAGAGTATAAATAACCGGACCATTATTTCCCTCTCTATACGAAATCTGTTTTTCAATAAACGAATTTACTTGTCTAGTTCGCTCCCAAGCCGATGCTCCTTTTACAAATTTGTCGCCGCGAAAGTCTTTGCCAGGAACAAAACGGTCAAATTGTTCGATTCCATACAAAAACCCTAGCTCACTCACTAGTTCTAATGCACGAGTTTGACTATAGCTGCAGAATATTTTGATATTTGCCATATTTCCATATAAATTAGAAAGCACTGCATGCTTTTCGGCTTGCCCTAGCTTTCTAAAACGATCGATGCCCTCTGCATAAGTTGCCGATCCAGTGATAATTCGATTGTCCCAAACAATGCTCTCAGAAGTTAAGTCAATCTGACTTATTGTTGTGGTGGCAATTACCAATCGAGAATACACTTCGGCCTCTAGCCAATTCTGAATATCTGCTTCAGTAGAGAACGTAGACACACCTCTATATTTTACATCTTGAATTTTAGAATAATTTAGCTCGGATCGTTCCTTTGGCATTCGAGCCATGTCAAAAGTGTAGGGTTCCGCAATATACCTAAAGAAAACTCGCATATGTTCTGAATTTGGAGTGTTTTCATATTGAGGATACGTTAGAAAAATTCCAACATTAGTTGAAAACTGTTTTGCCAAAGTAACCAAGTAACTTTGAACCATTGGATACTTAAATGCAAATCTCCTAATTTTATGAAAAAATCCCCGAAATGAACGAAGAGGAATCAATTGAGCAGCGAAAAATCTGAGATCATTTGACGTTTCTTTGTTATTAAGAACATCCTTTGACTCTAATTCAAAGAGGATTTGGTCCAATGCATCTGCGCCGGCCGACGATCCGGGAGTATCTTTTAGAGCGATAAATCGATCCCGATAGTTTTTAAAATCTTCTTTTTTACTATCAGGAACTTCAACAGTAGCAACCTGGCGCTGACCTCGTTTTTTAGCCTCTTGAAGCTCTTTTTGATTTTCGGATTCTGTAATTATTGGATAGTACGGTAAAAGTGAATCATCGATTGGCACTTGCTGATAGGGAGTACCTAAACGTTCGCGTGCAGATGCAGGTTTATTTCTTTTACTCGGGGCCGCTAGGACGCCGATCGCGCCAATTGTGAAAAGTCCGATTAATACCGCTTGCTTCATGAAATACTCCTTAAAAGGCTCTTAATTTTGAATTTATTGATACCCACACAAAGTTTCTATAATTATCATTATAATTGCAATATGAAAAAAATGAGCTTCTTTTTTTACCGGATATTGAAAACAGCCTACCGATATCCAGTCTGGGTTTTGGGCTGCTTTTCCCTATTGCTAATATTCAGCCTATACTATTCCAGCCGGGTTAGAACTATTTATGATATCCAAGAAACGATAACACCTGATTTTTCGACCTTTAATTCATTGGAAAAACTGAGAACTGATTTCCATCGAAAACACAATTTGACATTACTTTTGTCTAGATCCGACAACCTTGAGTTTTCTGCGGCTGAACACTGCTACATTAAAAATTATTTCGAATCGTTTGGACCAAAACAAGAATCGATTCGAAAAATTGAAAGTCTCTATTCAATTCGAACAATAGAAATTACAAAGTATGGGTACCATTACCCCTACTTGCTTAATCTAGATTGCGACAAAACTCCGCCAACTTTTAATCTTCAATGGCGTGACCAGCTAAAGGCTTCACCATGGAATAGAATTCTAACGGGAACTAAAACAAACGACGTTGTCTTAGATATTTTTTTTCAAAATGATACAACACCAGCTGAAATTGTGAAGATTTTAGACCAAATTCAAATGGATTTCCCAACTGATCGATTTCATTTGGACTACTCTGGTACTGGTGCTTTTCAGGTCTATGTTGCAGAAGGCTATGCTCAGTCCAAATGGATAAATATTTTAATTGGACTCATATTGCTAGTTACATTTAAAGTATCCTTTGGCAGTTTTAAGTCCGGTCTCGTACTTATCATAAGTCTAATCTATACAACACTTGTGGCGACAGGGATCTTGGGATTTCTTAATTATCCTATCGATTTTTTAACACAAAGTATTTTTACAATCCTCACAATTGCCACTTTAGAAGATTTCATCTTTGTGGCCTTTCTTAGACAACGAAACGGAAGGCACTGGAAAACGACTTATCGAAAATTGATTATTCCTTGTTTTTTCACTTCGCTGACCACTTTTATCGGTTTCATCGCGCTAACGAGTTCCCATCTTGAAATTATTAAACGATTTGGACTAGTCACAGCCATCGCCTGTCTTGTTGAATGGGCGGTTATTTTTATTTTACTTCCAGCGATCGAACAATTGCTACCGATTGCCAGGTTAACATCACGGACCTCCTCAACAAATAGATTTAGTAAAGTTTTGGGTACGCTAGGTGGATGGACACCAAACAAAACGATTACCTTAATTTTGAGTGTTTTCTTTTTGCTTTGGCTGCCAGCTTCAAAAAATTTAGAAACAAATGATTCTCCGTCAAAGATATTTCATTTAAATCATCCTTTTATGAAATCCCTTAAAAACATCAAAGACGACCGCGGCTGGGAAACTCAAGTCTCTGTATTATTTAGCAACTACTACGATATTGAAAATTTTCCAGAGATAATTGAAAAACTTAAAAAAGCTTCCTTTGTCGTCGCCGTTGAAAATCCAAATGAGGTCCTAAAGTTTTACACTGACAAAATGCCTGAAGAGTTGCATAGGCTATTAAAAAGTGAATTACGAGACAGCTTTTATTTCAAAAAATTCATAAGTTCGCAATCCACGGGACAGGTTATTCTCTATATAAGCGACTCTGAAATTAAATCGATTCGTGCCCTACAGGCCGAGGTAAATAAAATTTGCGATGGACATTGCGAGCTTGCCAATGGCTTAGTGTCTTATACTGAATTTGGCGAACGAGTCCCACGTACTTTATATGAAAGTATGATAAGTGGTTTGATTTTAATCGCTTTTGTCCTATGGATACTTTCAATTTTAACTAAAACTAGGGGCATTACCGCGATTCTTTTTTCTTCATTTTGGGGCCCCTGTTTTATTGTGACCGTACTTTGGCTAACCCAAGTCAATGTGAACTATACAACGTGTATATTTGCGTCGATTTGCCTAGGACTAGCCGGGGACAATGCTATCCAATACATGTTTTCATCTCGGCGCCGACAATTGAAAGAAGGAATTGATCAAATGACCCAGCCGACGCTCATAATGAGCATTTTACTTATGGCTATTCCACTTACAATGTTACTTTCTTATTTCGTCAATATGATCGACTTAGGCATTTTATTCTTTTTTGGTATGATGGCAAATCTTTTTGGGGATTTGTATTTGCTAAAGGCGTATTTACGTTTTTTTAACAATTTCAAAAAGTAAAACATCGCCAATTTGCTTCTCAATTGTGATATCCAATCGGGCTTCCAAGAACCACTGTCTAAGCTTGTCTTTCGTAATGAGTTGAGTTTGATAGCCTTCAACAATCCACTGTTCAATTTTTTTTTGGCGCCATTCACTTTCCGGCAACAGAAGTGCCGACCCACGCACGCGCCCGCTACTGGCTAAAACTCGACGAATTTCCCTTAAGGCCAAGGGTATATCAGGAAATGAATTCAGCCCACCAAAACACGAAACCACAGAAAACTCTTCGTCCAGAAAGGGCATTTTACTAACATCGGCTAAAACAAATGAACACTTTTCAGATTTCAATTTTACTTTGGCTTTGGTCAACATCGCTTCCGAAATATCCAAGCAAATTAATTTTTCCAATTTTATATTTTTATTTGGTTTCAATGCCGCAGCTGTCAAACTTCCATCCCCAGTAGCTACATCTAAAATAGTTGCGGGTGAAATTAAAATGTCTTTAAAAAACTGAATGTGCTTAAATATGTTTCCTCGCCAAATTAAATAGTAAGCCGCTAATGCCAAAAAAGGATAAAACTGCGCGTATAAAGAATAGCGTTCTTTCGTTTTTTGATTTTGCATTTCATAAGTGGACATTTAAAAGCTCCCTATTGGAAATTTTTAGTAAAAGTAAATCCATGCTGTTTAGCTAAGGTTCTTATTAAATCAACCTTTTCAACGCTCAAAATACCTTTTGAAAATGATTCTTTGTATCCGCTTAGTCCAAGCACAAGGGTTTCCGCTAAACAGGCAAAGCAATCCCCATCTAATAATGGCAACCAAGGGTGATCTATTTTTTGGTTTTTTGGCAAACGCGCTAGGCCAGCTGAGATGTAAAAAAAATCTTTAGAACTTCTGATATCCCGTGAAACGTTTGATGGTACGGAAATATCCACAACAACACAGCCAGCTTTTATGTGATCCCTAGTTAACAATTCACTGACCGAGCTGGTTGCCAAAACCACAACATCACACTTTTTTAGGTCATTAAAATTGGCCGTCATTTCTAGTTTAGATTTAACAATTTGGGTTGTTTGTAAAATATCTTCGACGGCCAACTGAAATCGCCGACTCGTTGAATAGGGTTCTTTGTAAACCAAAGTTAACTGAGCTCCATAACCGCCCAAAATCTGAGTCAGTACGCGCCCGATATTTCCTGCAAATCCCACTATACCAATATTCAGGTCTTCAAATTTCAAATTCCGTTTCCTAACAAATTCTTCCAAAGCATCGATCGATAATCCTGCTGTCAAACTGTTACCTGTGGTAATGGAAATGCCTTCAGAATCCAATACTGTTCCATTTCTTGTCACGATACTTGTAAATTGACCAAGTCCAGCCATCGCCATAGATTTATTTCGAGCTTGGTTCACAAAATGCTGAATTGGCTCGATTAAACCGGGGCTCGACTTTTTCAAATCGTCCTCGAACAATTCAGATACGACCGTAAGGCCAAACAAATTAAGACGTACTTTTTGACCGCTTTCAGATTCGACAATTTGTTGATGATAGATAAACGGCTGGCTGAATTCAGCATAGGCAGTAAAAAATTTTTTTAGTCGCTCTTTTTTTACGCTTTTAAGAACTGGATCCAAACGTTGAGCATGATCCCAATTAATAATATGCCCCAAAAATCCGACATCTCTAGTTTCTATCTCTTTAGGCGTAATTTTATTTACCAATGGTTTCCGGTCAGGCATAATTTCATCTTTTGAAAAAACATGAGATAATAACTTAGCTAAATTACTTTGATCCAAAGTTTCCAATAAATCTTCAAAGGACGCCTTTAAGTTTGTCAGGGCGACTTCAGAAACAAAAGCAGAGGGTTCGATTCTAAGTGTCTCGGGTGAACTTAATGTAACCCCCACTCGAATTTGATGTCGGTTTAGCAAATAGCTCATCAATAAATAGGAAGCATGGCCATTTATGGCTAACGAATACAACAATGTAGGAATATTGTCATTTTCTAGAAAATTAAATTCCACTCCAATAAAAAAACCTCGGCCTCGAACTTCTTTGATCCAGCGTGGGTATTTACCAATAAGTTTTCTAAAAAATAACTTAATCTCATTTTCAAAATTATTGGCT
The DNA here is from genome assembly GCA_043757515.1 of Pseudobdellovibrionaceae bacterium. Taxonomy (GTDB): domain Bacteria; phylum Bdellovibrionota; class Bdellovibrionia; order Bdellovibrionales; family Bdellovibrionaceae; genus UBA2316. Next base: position 109,949 of record JAYVPD010000197.1, on the reverse strand, counting down.
CTTTTCTGAACGTCTTCTTTTTTAAGTTCCAAATATTTCAAGGTATTCATTGCAACCAATGATGAAAAATCATCCTCAGCAAAAGTTGAAGAGTGAATGGTTCCTAATTCGCGCCTATAAAAGCTCTCCCGGCAGCACATAACTGAAATTTTACTAATTCCCCCGCCTAAACTTTTACCTAGCAATATCATATCAGGGTTTAATTGAAAATTCGTGCAGGCCAAAAAAGTGCCCGTTCGATAGACTCCTGATTGTATTTCATCCGCGATAGTGGGCACATCAATACGTCTGCAAAAATCAAAGATCTTTTTGATTTCTTTTTCAGGAACTTCTCGGATCCCGCCTTCACCTTGAATTGGCTCAAAAATAAATCCAATGAAGGGTGAAAAGGCCAGTGTTTGATTTTTAAATGAAAACTGTTTTATCTTTCCGAAAAGCACTCGAATGTCAGAATCCGTTTTAATACCTAAATCTAAAAAAATGGATTCAAAAACCGCATTTGAATACATTTTTTTATAATAGTCATTGCTTGAAGACAAAACGGCAGAGGTTGTTTTGCCATGATAACTTCGAAATAGCGAAATTAAAACCGGAACTGTGGAAATAATTTCAGTCATTATAAGTTTAAATTGATTTAATTCATTTTGACTCGAAGGTGAAGAATGAAGCAACGCCAGCAAGTCTTGTTTCAGAATTTCTTTTTTTTGTTCCCACAATAGAAGTGAATTTTTAATGGCCACTTCCGTAGCTTCGGCGCCGGTACTTGCAAATGTACTTATGAATCGATCTTCTGTATCCAGCTGGGCTTGAATAGTTTCGCTGAGTTTTTTAGCAAGCTCTGCCGTTTCAGACCTAAGAGAAGCCTGCGCCTGAATAGCACGTTTACCCCCGTAAAACAGATTCACTTGATCGATTAAAAAATCTGGATTGTGCCCTAGTATGGCACTTCCGTAACCGCCCAAAAAGTCATAGACCTCGAAGGTTTTTCCCGCTGATGTATAGGTCAAAATATCACCGTCGGCTTTTTGAAAATTTTTATCAAGACGCAAAATTTTCAACAATTGCCCCAGCTGTGGCTTTACATAATCTTGATAGTAATCTATTGGACTCTCAGACATCGTCTAAAATTAGAATATGTCCAGAGCTTCCATCAAGCTCTATTTTCATTCCTGTTTTTAATTTTTCTGTTGCATCGGGTATATTTAAAATGGCAGGGATAGAGTACTCGCGGGCAATTAAAGCCGCATGGGACAATAAACCCCCGGTTTCAGTGACCACTCCAGCGGCCAATCCAAAAAGAGGCGTCCAACCAGGATCCGTAAAGGGAACTACCATGATCTCGCCATTTTTTAGGTATTGGGATTCCTGTATTGATTTGAGCACACGCACGACCCCCTGAATGCGACCCGGGGAACACGGCAAACCAATCAATAACTTTTCATTTCCAGACAATGACCTAGAAAGAGTTAAATTTGATTTCAATCCGACTTCGTTTGGATTCCTAAAGGCTTCAAAGCTCTGAGCATATTTTTTAGTCTCCCTCGCTCGTTTTGCAATTTCATTTCGACATTCCGGCTTTTCCAAAAATAAAAATACATCTTCAATTGTTAAGTAAAAAAACAAATCATCTAACTGAAATTTTCTATTAAGAAACAATAGCCATTGCCTTATAAAAAAATACATTCGAGTTGATCTATCGCGAACTTCTTCGCGCAGCCATAGAAACTTCTTTAGTCTTTCTAGTCTGCTTAAAAATGATTTTCGATTCAAAAGCCTTGAAATAAAGTTTTTTGAAAAATAGTTTTCAATTTTAAGTATACTAGGATTGCTCTGATCGTTTGATTTAACCCCCGATCGGACTGGACTTGCCAGCGTAGATTTCAATGTTTGATAAAAAAATGTTTTATCCTCACTCCAGCGGGGGACTCGTAAATCAAGCTCCTTTGTGCTGTGATGATAATATTTTTCAAAAAAATTCCCAATTTCCCCGGCCACCCCTGGGCACAACGCCAAAACCTGTTTATGGACTTTTTCAGCTTGGGCCGCAGTCTGCACGGTATCAAGCGCAGTCAGAACTAATTTAGTTAAGACGGCGTCTTCCTGGATCTTTGCTGCAATTTCTTGCAGTGAAATGAGAGGGTTTAAAACCGACATCAAGGACATACTTTTAATCAATTCAGTGTAATTTAGATCGCTTACTTTTTTTTGCATGGCTGTTAGTGTTTCTAAAAAAAACATCTTAGCATTTGAGGCGTTGTAAATAGTCGTAAAGTAGTCACATTCCAATTTAAAATGTTCTGCATATAGTTCTTTTGTGCGAGATACCAATTCGACCTCAGTTAACTGCGCCCAGGAAATGTCTTGCCATTTTTTTTCAAAAATATGAAAATTCGCTATCCAGTCTGTCGCTATTTTTTCCTGCGTACCAAAACCTGATTTTATTTTTAACAATACTGGGATAGCTTTTACTATTTTCCCAAGACCCCAGCCTGATTCTCGTCCTCGTCCTTCATAGACCTTTGGTATCGACAAATCCTGATCAAATGTATCTTCACGAAACCCGGGCAATTGCAGCTGAACCAATTTTACTAGTTCTACATTCCAATAGGGTTTTGCAAACAAAACTCGAAACCAAACAAGCTTTTCTTTCTGAAATGTTTTTAAAAGACCTAAATAGCGAAAATAGGCTTCCATGGAATGCTTAAATACATTTCCATACAAAGACCACATTATAGGCGATACAACCGCGGACGAAACTCCCCCATCGCGAAAATCAGCAGTCGTCCACACCGAATCAAATTTATCAAAATTAAAAAACGTAATTGGCCGTGACTGAAGAAAATATACCTGCCCCGCTTTGACGGTAAATTCAATATCCTGTGGCGCCTTGAAATGCGTCTGAATCATCTTCATTTTGGGCACAAGTTCAAATAAAAACTGATCTCGAAGTGATTCAGATTTGAAAATATTTTGCTCTTTGCGCTCGGTTAACACCGAAATCGAATCAGAAGATACTTGAATTTCAAAAAAATCGGGATTGACTTGGCCGGACACTAATTTTTCACCGCTTCCTACGGCCAACTCTACAATCATTTGATTTTCGAGGCCAGATTGCGGGTTCATGGTAAAGGCAACTCCCGAAAAATCACCTTCAACATATTCTTGAATAATGACTGACATTTCTAAACTATTTGGATCAATTCCTTTCTGACTGCAATAGGATAAAACCCGATCTGACTCTACAGCATCCCAGCATTGCAATATAGATTCGACAATATTTTTTTTTCCAGAAATATCCAAATAAGTGGTAAATAGTCCTGCGAATGATGCGGTTGCTGAATCTTCTTTATTTCCTGACGATCGGACCGCATAGGTTTTATTTGAATCTATTCGAATTTTATTTTCAAGCCATTCAGAGACCAAGCCTGCCCGATTGTGTTTTTTTCGAAGGTCTCTGAAAATATCACTGCCCACGACTTGAAAGGCAGGAACCAAAAGTCCATAGTCCGTCAATTTTTTTAAAGAATCCGCTTTATTACCCAGCTGCATTCGACAAGTCTTTCACGAATGCGAACCGGGGTTAAGCAGTTTTTAGTAAAAACGCAAACAACTTAAGGCAGTGGACTTGGTAGGACCAATCGCAATGTATTTAAACGCTTTATTTGTGTTTCTCAGTCGAATATCATCTAACCAAGAAGAAATGATTCGTGGTGGCGGAACTACGCCGTACTTTGCTACATAAATATCAATCATAGGCTGCATTTCTTTTAACAAAGGACCCCGAATTAGACGCAAGGCTATAACAGCTTCCAAAACTTTGGGGCCCACATGCGGCGCAATCGGCAATCCCATTTTCCAAGCTAATCTTTTCAAAAAACCAACTTTTGAAAGGTTATGGCCAATACGGGATATAATTTCAAGCATTCTATTTTTTTTGAACGAACCACCTTCGTCAAGCCATTCATACACTTTGTCCAATATCGTATCATACAATCGGGCCGTTGACGTTTTCGAAAAATCCCGAAATTCCGCTACCGCTTGAAAACGTGTATCTAGCTCCATATCTGAAGGCGCAAACACTGTAGTCTTCGTATCGGCAACTCCAATACTTCGCAGGAAATCACGATTAACAGGGTTAATTTTAGTTTCAAACATTGGCATTTTAAAATTTGGGTCAGCCGACTGAAACGCATATTTAATTAATTTCGAACAGAAAAATGGAGAATCGGCTTTGAGCTCCATAGCTTCGTCAGACGTATCCATTGTGAAGTCATACAGATGTTGGTTTCCGTCGTGAGTAAGTTCCCACGCTTTTTCGCTGGCTTTGGCCGCTAAATCTGAATCGTTGTTTCTGTAAATAACAGCTCGCGCGATTCCTTTACTTATAAAATTTTCTAGAGGTGAAATCGTTACACCTTTTTCAATGATCGATTCAGCTAAATATAAAACCCCAGTTTTAGGATCTTTTGTAACCATAGCCACGTGACTAAATTGACTATTTACAACACCAATTCGGGCTATGGCAGCGCTGACTTCGGACGATCCACGCATTAAAATTATATCACCTGGTTTAAAGCTTTTATCTGGATTAAAAAAACTTCCATCCTGGGAAATCACAAACGGTTCACCACCTGTGAATGCACGCAAACCCAAAGGTTTTTGTTTTGAATCGCCCATGCCTAAGGAATGCTCGCCAATAGAATCCTCTAAATAACGTAACGCTCGAGTTATATTTCTGACTGTAGTTTCCGATTTATCAGACCATACGTTTTTGTGTTTCCATTCTGGAATTTTTTGAATGAGTTCATCCCGAAACAGAGTTGATGCGCGAATAATCTTATTCGTATTTCGCGTGATATCTTCGATTTTGATGGTCGCTGGATCGAGCTTTTCAAGAGTAATATACAATGTATTTAATGAATTCTGAAGATGATGGAAATCAACATGAGGCTGATGAATGAGCACTGAAAACTCTTCAATTGTCTGTAGTATGGGGATCGATTGCACCTGAGCTTCTTGCGCGCTCACTGGCTTACAAAAAATAGATATAACCAATAATCCAATTATGACTGCCGATTGAAATCGCATACTAATCCTCATTTTCAAAAAGAAAAACTATGTTTCTAAAAAGCTAGTAGTTGATAATTTTTTCTTGAACAATTGCGTTTCTTAAACACTGTAGTGCAAGGCTTTGAGAAATCTTCCAACCATCGGCCTGTTCAAAACAAATATCTAGGCTTTGATGAGCTATAGTTTTGTTCTTGATTTCTCTTAAGCATTGTATCCCCAACATTACATTCGAGCTGCTACCAACTGAGGTTGTGATGTGATAGCAAACAGAAACGGCCTTTCGGTCAAACTGGCCATCAGCGATAATAACACTACATTCGTTGGCAAACATAGCATTTCCAGTCCAAAAATTACCAGCACCGCGACAGACTTCTATTGGATCCATTTCATGAACTTCAGACTTGTCATGAGCCTTAGATACTGAAAAGACTATTAAAGTTAAAAAGCAGAGACAAAGTTTACTATACATTTCAGACTCCCGCGCAGGCGATTAAACTGGAAGTAGTTTCCCAATTTTAAACCAAATCGAAGCTAACACCCTTCAGCCTAGCTATAATCGATCCCAACCAGATTGTTGATTTGTTTGAGTTAGGATCGACTGCCTAGCTAAAAAGACGACAAAGTGACGTTTTGAGGACGACACAAGAGTCAGTGCATCCTTAAAGACTCCCCTTTTACCCAAAGAAAATACTTGAATCGTTAAAAGTACAGTTGAAGCGAGCAATAAAATGTATTGACTGTTATATGGTTACAGCAAAACGCGACTTTATTCTGGCTAAGATGTACCACTAAATTTTTCATTTTTTGCATCAACTGGTTACTGTGATGTTTTTTCAAGTCGAGTATTTTATGTGGATTTGGGTTTCTAATTGAAATCCGGCTCAGCGGCGCCATGGATGGCGGAACCCCCGGAATGAAGAAATATCCCCTGAAACTAGAGTCGTCTAGCCTCAAACCTATAAGCTAAATATAGTCTTGCGTCAGTCATATCAGTTTGGTTTACTTGAACCGTGTTTAAATCTGCTGGTCTTGTACTTTTTGTTGGAGCTTCCATTTGGGCATTATTTGCCGGGTTGAGTTTCCCTTTAGATAAAATTTTAGAAGCCGCCGAATCCCTTAAATTAAGTCCTTATAGGATTCCAATTTTTATCCTATTTTGTATTTCGATTTGCTTTGTAAATATTCCGTTAGGGGTTGTAACTAAAGTTTTATCAGGTTGGTTGTTCGGATTTTATTTTGGAGCTTTTTTAGCTCACTTAAGTATTTTATTTGGTTCGTATCTTGCTTTCAAATGGGCTCGATTCCTTGGGCAAAAAATAATTGAACAAAAGTACAGCTTTTACCTAGATAAAATTAACAATCAAATTTCGAAAAATGAATTTATGACCTTACTGCAAATTAGAATATTCCCTTTAATTCCCCTGCCGGTTGCCAATTTTTGTTTAGGAGTTACCTCAATCAATGATTTGAAATATATTTTAGCAGGCGCTCTCGGAATGTTTCCAGCTGCGGTATTCTATGCCTATATCGGAAGTCAAATAAACGATCTATCAAATGAAACGTTAAATTTTTCTCATTTTATACCATACTATATTTATATTTTTTCAGCGCTTTTACTTTCAATTTTGGGTCCCGTTTTCTTTAAAAAGCTGAAAAGAAAGGTATAACTTCAAATGAATTCAAATCTTGATCTCAGAAACGCCTGCCCAGCCTGCACCAGTTCTAATCGCCTATTAAAATATTCTTCTACAATCAAAAATGCGAAGGCCACCTATCTTGACTATGTCGGCACAAATACAGGCTATGGTCTCTATCATGATCTCTATATCTGTTCAGATTGTCAGGTTTTGTATATGGATCCTATCGATTCAAATTTGGATGAATTGTGTGCTGATGTGATTGATAACGATTATCTTGCATCATGGGAAGAGCGCTCGTTCAATTTTAAAGATCACATTAACGAGTTGGTTACTTTTATTTCCAAAGGACAACTTCTGGATATAGGCTGCTATGCAGGCATTTTTTTAGAGGAAGCAAAAAATGTTGGATTCCAAGTCACTGGAATTGAACCTTCAAAATGGGCCGCTGATTACGCAAGGACCCGGGTCGGCTGTGCCGTTCACCAAGGAATTTTTGAAAAATATGACCTGATAAATTCAAAATTTGACGTTATTACCATATGGGATGTGATCGAACATCTTTCCGATCCCCGCCTTAGCCTTAAGAAAACATTTGAGCTGCTTAACCCCGGTGGAATTGTAGCCATATCGACTCACGATATTGATTCTATTTTCGCTAAAATACTTGGCAAACGATACCCCTGGCTCATGAGATTTCATTTAGTACATTTTTCGCCGAAATCTCTTTCCAGGTTATTAACATCGCTTGGTTTTAATATTGAAAGCATTTTATTCTATAAAAAACCACTCTCTATTAAATATTTTTTGCAACGAATTGGGCTAAACGTGAAAACAAATGCATTTACTCGAAAAAGAATCGCCTTTAACACCCATGATATGTTTATGATAATTGCAAAAAAACCACTGAATTCAAAAATGTAGCCCCCGGCATTCTACCATTTATTTACGCCAAGATCTTACATTCGATTCGGAACCGGAATCCCTAAAAGGCCTAGACCGTTTTCTAAAACGATGGCCGTCGCGCGCGCTAAATTCAGTCGTGCTTCTTTCAAAGATTCATTTGGTGCCTGGGAAATTGGGCATTCGTGGTAAAAATAATTGAAACGCTTTGCCAAATCATACAAATAACTGCACAGAGTACTTGGTTTGTAATTTTCCACTGACAAAAAAACATAGTGATGAAAATAAGATAAAAACTGAATTAAATCTCGCTCTGGTTTCTCTATTAGCGATTGCCAGGCAATTGAATTTAAATTCTTTGTTTGAATTCCGACTTTTTGAATTAAACTTTGAATTCGGGCATAAGAATATTGAATAAACGGCCCACTTTCGCCGTCTAGACGCAACCATTCCGTCATATCGAATACTATTTTTTTTCCTGGATCTTGCCTAAGCATGCCGTACTTTACGGCTCCTTTAGCTATTCGTTCTGATGTTTCGATGATTTCACTTTCAGGCCAATCACCTTTGTAACGAGTTAAATAATCAGCCACTATTTTGGCTTCCATTTTATTTATTAACTCCATGATAGGCACGATATTGCCCTTGCGCGAACTCATGGCCCCATCTGGTAGTTCCACAAAATTGTATTGTAAATGAAAACAATTTTTAGCTTGCTCAAAACCAATGGCTTCTAAAACTTTAAACACTTGTTGAAAATGCAGAGCCTGACGCAAATCTACTACGTAAATCGACTTTTCAATCTTGTGTTCCGTAAATTTTCGGCGAGCCAATTCTACATCTTTACTGGCATACAATCCCGTCCCGTCAGACTTTAATAACATGCAAAAACCCAAATTGGATTCTATTAAATCCATCCCAACAGCCCCTTTGGATTCAATCAGCTTGCCCTGTTTAAATAAATCCTTAACCAAGGCTACCGACGCGCTATCCACGTCGGACTCCCAGTACCAAATGTCAAACTTAACTGCGGCCCAGTCGTAGACACTATTCATTAGCTGAATCGACCATTCCCGTGTTTGTTTCCATTTATCAAAAAATTCGCCAGATTTGGTCTCTAGCTGTTTCAAAATTTCTGTGAGTTGAGTTCGATTTTGATCTTCTGCCGGCTGTCCTTTTTCACTTTCAAGTTTATTATGCCCTGCCGAATACATTCGACCCAGCCATTCCCCTTTACCTGTAGCAGGTTCTTGTTCTTTGTTGTGATATTTCAAATACCACAAACATTTTGCGACATGAGTGCCCACATCGCCGGGAAAAGTCGAAGTCACAATGTCTTGTCCTGAAAATTTTAATAGTTTCACAAGCGAATCACCTAAACACAAATTTCTCATATGCCCCACATGCAATTCTTTGTGGGTATTTGGCTGTGAAAATTCAATCATAGTTCGAGGCGAACTTTTATACATGGGCCTTGAAAAAAAGGTCGAATCTAATATTGGGTTCAAAACCCATTTGGCAAAAGCGGCATTAGAAAATTTAAAATTCAAATACGGGCCTGCACTTTGAACTGAAAATAAATCACTCGAGGCAAATTCCTTCACTAATTTAGTGGCAATAACAGGAGGTCCCGCTTTCAAAGCCTTTGCAAAAACAAATAGTCCCAAAGCTAAATCACCCATTTCTTTTTGCGGCGGTTCCACTAACATTTCATAAATTGAAGATTCGCTCACATCAATTCCAGTTGAAACCACGTCAGTGTTTTTAACCAAGGACTGGCTTATCCAGATGGAAAGTTGTTTTTTCAATTCATCAAATTGATTCTTTTCTGTCGTTTTCAAAAAACACCTTCCATTTCCATAACTTTTAGTGCGTTGGTACTTGGACACGGCCCCATTTTCTTTTTATAGTCAAAAACCATTTTTCCGTTTTCAATCGAGTCCGCAAAATGTTCATTGACTAGATTTTTATAATCCTGATCCATCTGGGAAAGTTCCAAGTCGTGTGTAGTCACCAAGCCAAGACTGGGCGACTGTAACAACGCTTTAATATATTTTTGCGCTCCAATCAAGCGCTCCCGATTGTTGGTACCTCTGAATATTTCGTCAATAAGATACAGACTCAAATGGGAAATCGATTCGTCTCGAATGTCTTTTAGATTTTTCACCTCAGAATAAAACGTGGAAAGAGATTCTTCTAAAGAATCCACTCGCTTTAGGGAGGTTAACACTTGAAACGGCGAAGATTCGAATACCCGAGCGTGCACTTTTGAACCCATTCGCATCAACATCAAATTAATTCCCAAAGTTCTTAAAAAAGTACTTTTGCCTGACATATTGGACCCTGTCACAAGCAGACATTTTTTATCGATTGGATTCAATTCCACATCGTTTGGCACCATTACTTGAACGGGAATCAAAGGGTGACTTAGATCAATTGCTTTCAATGTAGCCGCGCCTGGTTTGATTTCCGGCCAGGTGCTATTTACTATGTTTTGAGAATATTCAGCTAGCATCGCATAAGCCTCAAATTCCATTAAATCTTGTAGCCATCGCATATAGACAGCTTCAAGTTTGAGCCGCAATGATTCTGCTCGCACTGTCCAATAAAAATCCCAAGGAACTAATGTATGAATAATTCCATACAATATAAAATTTTGTCGCAGACCCATAGCTCCAATTATCTTATTTAATTCTCTAAGGGCCCTATCAAAGGATAGACCTGTTTCGGATTCCAAAAACGAAGACAACAGCGAGCTTTTTTCTTGCTGAGCTTTTTGTGAATAGAACCGGATAACCTTTTTTACTTTTTGCATTCGTGCCAGTTGAGCTTCAAAGCCCACAACCCAATTGTAAGTTTTAGAAATCTTCACTCGCCGGTTAACCAAGGGAAAAAGAAAAAAAAGCCCAAGCAACAAAACACCGTAAAGCGTCCCTCCTGTGGTCAAATACCAAGCATAGCTTGTCCATAATAGAAAATAATAGGCATAGGTGATCGGCACCAATATCGAAGTTTCTACAAGTGATTCTTTTAATAACAACTGTGTTGACGGTAAACTTTGAACGTCCGGATTCATAGTCAAAATAGTCAATGCCTTTCTGCGAGGCCCTAACGAGACAATATGGACGCAAAGTTGCCTTCTTTGAATTTCAGCAAGGGACAACGGCCCTCGCTTCAAGAGGTCAGCCAAAAACTGCAACGATTCTGCATTTCCTGTCGAGTGAAGCGACTGCAACAATCCGTTTGATTTAACCAAGTCCAAATCATCCCAATGGGCCGATTTATCCACGTGAATTTTTGCCAGCAAAGCCTGCCATTTGGAAAGTTCATCAGGAGTGTATTTAAAATCGGTTCGTATCTGAGCGTCTCGGCGGTCTTCAAGCCGTTCTCGTTGAATTAAATAGTCCTTAAATTCTTTAAACCGCGTCGATTTGTAGACAAGGGTTATAAAGCCAACAATAAAAAGAATGCTCAGTGGATAGAAAATCGCCAAACCGGAATTAAAAATGACTGGATAAAACCAGCATATTAAAATCGTCAAGCCAACACCCAAGCGTAATTTGGAAATAGAATCGATCTTTTTATTGGTTTGTTTTAAACTAGTCGCTATAAATTTAGATTTCAATTGAACTCTCTACAAGGTCTGCAGGAAATGAATTAAATCTTTTTTATCGTTGCTAGAAAAAATTTCCTGACCGTCGACTAAAAAAATACTTTCATCATGACCCATGTTTCCCATTCCCTTTTTTTGCGTATCATATTTAAATTCTGGATTTTGTTTCCAGGCCTGTGGCGCTCGATCGGGATCGGGGTAGCCATTGCATTCAAAATCAAAATCGCTAGTCGTACTCACCGCGGGCCCTTGAAAAAATTCTTTTTTCCTAAACTGCGCAGGCGTCAAAAGCTCACACAAGGAGGGTATCGAATTGTTGTGCAGGTAAGGCCATCGTGACCAAATTCCAACAAGAGGTGGCGGAACATACCCCGTTTGCGATTCGATCACTATCCCATTGTTTTGCGAAATTTGTAACGCATTTAATTTTTCCAGAGATTTCATCCCCAAATAGCGGTACGGATCCGTCCCAACATTTTTTACAGCCGTTTGTTTTTTATATTCAACTTGATAGGTTTTAATTTGCTCGGTCACTGAGGACCCGCTCATTTCAGGTAAACTCCAATTTTTATGATACAAGCCGTGACAGGTGGCGCAGTTTTCCAAGAATAGAACCTCGCCCCGTTTGGCTTTCGCAAGATCGATTTTACTTTCATCAAAAAAATCAGTAATCCTCGGCGCCTCAGTAGAAAAAACAGCCGTTGTAAGCTCCTGAATCACTTGGCCGTTTTTTACTATCCAGCCATTAAGAGCATTCAGATCTGTACCACGGCCAATTTCATTCCATAAAATGTTAGTCAAAATTGGATTTCCACTGATTACACTGCCGTCGCTTAACCAGCGGTTTTTATATTTTACGTTCCACCATACCGCTGGCTTGCTGTCCGCCGGAATATGATCCAAATAGTCCGGCCTTGGCTTGAATTCATAGTGTGGATTTTTAGTCGCCCAAGAATCAGGGTTTCGCTTTTGAAGACTGAGGGCCACCTGAGCCAGGGACGTATCCAAACCCAAAACCAACGGAGCCACTGCCCCCACAGATCCCATACTGTTTTGTGAGTCTGTAAACAGTTTCATTTCGCCAGGGGTGCTGGCCGAATAGACTTCAAAAAACTTAGGAGGCGTCACAGCTAAAATCTTTGAAGCACGCAGAAAAAATTCATTGGCTCTAGGGAACCGATTAGTTAGCCCTAAAACGGTTTTCCCAAATAAAGCGCTAGAATGGCACAAGGCGCAGCTCATCGTAAAGCCTGTGCTGCCATAGCGCTCAAAGGAACCCATCCCAAATCGATGATCTATATGAGCTGTCTCAGGAACAAAAACCTTATATACACCTGTATCCTTTGGGCCCGGGTATTCATTAAGTCCCAGCCATTGCATGAGCGCATCAAAGGAGTGCAATATTTTAGAAGCTCTAAGCAGCGACTGTACCCATTTTATAAGTGGGTTGCGAAAGTCATTGTCTAGAATTTTCTTAATTGGCCTAAGCGGAGGCAAAACCCCTGTTACCGAAACTGGGTAATACTGTGCATGCCACTGGCCCCGGTTTCGAGCGGTTTGAAAAGCCACTGCGTCTAGCTTAAATGGATTAGGCCGAGGTGATTCCATTCTAAATTTAGATTGCCATTGATTGTCCATAGGCGCGTCTTGTCCAAACGCTGATTCGGGAGACGCCAATTGAAGAGATGACAAAAACACAATAAAAACGACCGAAAAGTTGCAACACGACTTTAGTTTTAGAAAATCCATTTTCATAAAAAAATTGCATCAATGCCACAGCCAAATGTCCAGATTATTTATATTAAAAGGCCAATAACTAGCCTTCGATGATTTCCACAGATCGTCCATCAGGATCCAATACAATGGCTTTACGCCCCTCTTCAAAATCAGTTGGATCCATAATTCCAATAAAATTATGTGAAACCATATTTTGGAAGACCTCGTCAATTTTTTTGACTCGGAAGGATAGCATATAATGCGGCTGGGTTTCTTGACGAATACCCGTTTTTTCTAAAAAGCCTATTTCCAATCCATTGGCTAACGTCCAAAAATATTCGGTTCCTAAGCTTACTTTTTTTGTTTTAAATGTTAGACCCAAATTTTCATAAAACTTTAAAACATCTTTAATTTGTGAAGTCGCTATAACGAGAGATCTGAGTGTCGCTGGCATGCCGTTATTCCAAAGCGAAAGACAAACTCTGTCAAACAATTTATTATTGTGTAGCATGAATTGTCCTCTTTCTGTTACGTTGGGCCAGCGAGGTTCCTATGCAAAAAACATATCTTAAAGACTATGAAAAGCCTGAATTCAGTGTCTTAAAAATTAATCTTGATTTTGCAATTTTTGATAACTTCGTTTTAGTGAATCAAAAAAGCCACTTTGTGGCCAATAACTTAAAACCCATTTTTCTAAATGGCGTTGACCAAGAATTGAAAAGCATTCTTTTTTGCGACAAGAATAACTTGGCACTGACTATTCAATTTAAATATGAAAAAACCGATGAAGGTATTTTAATTCACCCAAATGAAAACGAATTCATATTAAATATTAATACAAAAATTAATCCTTACTCGAATAAATCATTAGAAGGGTTATATGCATCAAAAGCGTTCTTGGTAACACAATGTGAAGCTCAAGGATTTCGGAAAATAACCTATTTTCCAGACCGGCCAGACATCATGACTTTATATACGGTTAGCATTGAAGCTGATTTAAAAAAATTTCCTTACCTTTTATCAAACGGAAATCGTCTTCTTAAAAAAAGCACAAGTGAAACTCGTCATCAAGTGACTTGGGCTGATCCTTGGAAAAAACCCAGTTACTTGTTTGCCCTTTTTGCTGGAAATGTCGACCGATTAGACGATCAGTATATAACTACCTCGGGCCGTATTGTAAATTTAGAAATCTATTCCGAAAAGGGAAAATCTTTACGCTGCCATCATGCTATGCAGTCCCTAAAACGAGCGATGAAGTGGGACGAAGATACGTTTGAACGAGAATACGATTTGTCGGAATATATGATTGTTGCGATTGATGATTTCAATGCGGGCGCAATGGAAAACAAAGGATTAAATATCTTTAATTCTAAATTAATTTTAGCTGATAGCCAAACCGCAACTGACACTGACTTTTTTGACATTGAATCTGTGGTCGCCCATGAATACTTTCATAACTGGACTGGAAACCGAATCACTCTTAGAGATTGGTTTCAATTATCGCTAAAAGAAGGCCTTACTGTTTTTCGAGACCAAGAATTTTCGGCCGATATGACAGAAAAGGGAATCCAACGAATTCGAGATGTGGCCGCTTTAAAAAATCGACAGTTCCCAGAGGACGCTGGTCCCAACGCGCACCCTGTGCGCCCTGAGTCTTGCTACAGTGTTGATAATTTTTTTACGCCCACCATTTATGAAAAAGGCGCCGAAGTCATTCGCATGATGCAAAATATCTTAGGCAAAAAGCAGTTCAAACTGGCTATGGATAGATATTTTAAAAAATATGATGGACAAGCCATCACCACGGATGACTATCGAGAAACGATTCTGGACGATTCCGGCTATAACTCCAATCAATTTGTAAATTGGTATCAAACTCCAGGAACTCCTAAAGTAACAGTGACTGACTTTTGGAATTCAAACACTAAAACCTACACATTAAAACTGGAACAAGCCGAGCCTTTTTTTGAAATTCCCATTTTTATTGAACTCTTTGAGCTCAATGGCAGAAAAATAAATTCTTCAACCCTACATGTCCAGACCAATTCGGATGGGCAGAATTTAATAATTCTTAAATCCAAAACGCTTGAGTTAACTTGGAGAAACCTTTCCTCAAGGCCCATTGTTTCGCTATTGAGAAATTTTTCTGCGCCAGTAACTGTGCTGTGGAATCGGCCCCAGGAAGATTATTTCTTTTTGGCTTTAAACGACGATGATACCTTCAATAGAAGTGAGTCACTGCAAATGTATTGGCTAAACTGTTTTAAAAATCTATACAGTCGCAAGCCTGCTGAACAAGATCCTGCTTCTGCCTTATGTCTTGAGTCTTTGGGAACATTGCTCGAAGCCATTGCGCTAAGTGAAACTATAGAAAACAAAGTGAAAGCGAAATTGTTTAGTTTCCCTTCCGCCTCTGTAATAATTCAATTTATGGGCTTTTTGGACGCATCTGGTTTTCTTTATACAGAAAAAACAATGAAAAACGTCCTTGGCAAACTTTTGTCCGGACCACTTAAAAGTCAGATCTTAAAACTCAATATGAAGCTTACTGATTTAGAATCCAAATCCACTTTATATGACCAAAACGTCGCGGCTATTCGCGAATTGAAAATCAATTTAGCAGATTTACTTTCTTCTAGTGAAAAAGACACGTTTTCCTATGAAACCAAAAACTTTACGTCTCTATTATTTCAGTTTTCAACTAAATTAAACGTACTAAATGAGGCGTCTCGGAAAAACGAGATTCTAGATTTCTATACAAGATGGAAATCAGAACCCCTTGTAATCAATAAATGGTTACAAACAATCGCAACGAGTGAGCACCCTGAAACTTTTGAAACAATTAAATGGGTTTGTTCCAATGGCTATTTTAACTCGGAAAATCCAAATCAGGTGTTTGCTCTATTGCGAAGTTTTGGGAACAATCTTTTCTACTTTCATCAAAACAATCAACATTATGATTTTTACCTAGGCCAAATAGCCGTCATAGATGCTTTTAACCCTCAGGTGGCCGCGCGGTTAGCATCCTGCTTGCAAGTGATCGAGCATCTACCAGAGGAAAAAAAGAACTACCTTAGAGGATTGATTGCCGATCTAACTTCAACTAATAAATTGTCAAAAAATTCGTATGAGGTTTTGTCTAAACTAGTTTGAGCTATTAAAAATATTATTTTTTGCATTTCTATCTATTTCGCCAAACTCACCAAGGGCATATTCGAGAACCGTAAAGGTCACTCCGTCTTCGGTGGCCCAAAGATCGGGCGCATTTACTTGTAACATAGGACTGTTAACATATTTAGGGGTCGTACCAACATTGCTTAAAGGCATCAATCCAATGGCTTTCTGATTTACCAGGTGACCTACTTCACGATAAAATGTTGAAAAATGATTTGCCGATTCATAGATGGTGGCACTATAGACGCCGCCGTCATCCGGGTCGACATAGTCGACCTTGAAATGGTCTCCTAAAAAGTCTTTGGAAATTGAAACCAGTGTTACGGCATGGCGATGAAGTTTTGTATAGCGAATTCCATCCTTTTCGTTTTCAGTTTTATAACCTGCTAGAATAGCAACGATAGGACTTCCCATTTGCAACGAATGAAAAAAACTTTTATAAACTCTGAAGCCAAATTCACCAAAATTTTCAATTTTATTTTGTCGAATAATAAATTGGCCAATCGCTAGATTCGCTGACACTTTCTTATTTTTTGTATAGGAATCAATAAACTCGACCGCAATTTGATGCATATCTGCTGGCGAGGTCCCCTCACGTGCTGTCGTCCTAACCAACGAATGATCAGGATAATCCATAGTCGGTTTTAGCGCATAGGAACTAAAAAAGGTTAGGTACTTTTGTTCTAAAGAATTTCCATACAATTGATCTATTGCCAAATGGGACTCCGGTCGTCCAAGATGAAAAAAATTGAAGACAGCCGCAATTTCACATTGGCCTTCTCCCTGAATAGCCGCTGGTCTTGCGTAAAGTGGCAATTTTAACATCGTCTCGTCAGCGGAAAATGCTGGAAACGCAAAAAAAATAGAAACCAATATAAATAGATCGAGCATTCTTTAGATCGATTGCAAAGCGGGATCCAATGTTTTACCCATAACAGTCGTTTGCAAAAGAATAGTCAAAAAAAGCATTGGCGTAGTTTCTAGTTACTTTAAAATTTCAAATATTGCCTGGCACAATTAATGAAGATTTGGTTTTCGCACATAAAAATTACTCATCAGGAGCGTTTAAAATGAAATGGAACCCAAAATCCACGTTAACACAGGCAATCTGTCTAACAATTTTTGTCACGATGTCGACTCAATCAGTGGCCCTTGCTGTCCAAGAATCAATGGTTGAATCCGGTCAAACTGTTATTGATGCTTCAGCTGGCATTGCTGACTCTAATATTTCAACGGACACCTCAGTTGTGGAATATTTCGAAAATAAATACGGTGAATTGATTCCGATGCGCACTGATGGAGTCACAGGAAAAGGCGGAACTCAAACAGCTCCTACCCCTAAAGCAGCTCCTGCCCCTAGAGCTGCTCCTGTCGCTGTTCAAAAAATAGAAAGAGCAGCTCCTGTCGCTACTACTCGCAGAGAAGAACCAAAAGTAACTGCTCGCAGAGACGAACCGGCCCGCAGAGAAGAACCAAAAATCCCTAGTCGAAGAGACGAACCAGCTCCTATCAAAAAAGACCGCGAAGATATCAAGCCACCAGGGCGTCCACAAGACACCAGTGCTAGACCAGGTTCTGACGCTGGCAAAATTCAACAGCAGGGTCGCACTCAAGATGCTGGCGGACGAAAAGAAGAACCAGCTAGAAATGATAAGGGACAACAAGGCCGTCAACAAGTAGTCCCAGTTCCGGTTCCTGTTCAAGCAAAAACTGGAATTAATGGGAATTATGCACATCGCGATCTTAGTAAAGAAATTGCTGAAGGCAAAGGGAAACCTTTAAATAAAACTACGCATGAATTGCCCGGTGAAAAACCTGGTGAAAAAATTCGCGTTGTGCAAGATCCGGTGACTGGTAAAACACGCATAACTTCAAAAGTAATGGAAACAAGAGATGCCAACAATCGTCCGGTAGTTACACAAGCTAAATACTCCGCTGATGGCCGAAAAACAGGAACCGCTATAAAAGGTCAAGATTCTCTAGGTCGTCCTTATGAAAGAAAAGCAACTATCAGTAAAACTGGACAAGTTCGTTCTTCATATACAGGAGTTGACAGCTATGGACGTAAACAAACTGTAAGCGTTCGAGGCAACAACACGGGTCGAATTGAACGTGACCTAGGTGGTGGAAGAACATCACGAGTTGTTATTCAAAACAATACCTATGTAACTAGAAATTACTACAGCGATTCTTGGGGATACCACTCCTACACACCTTCTTATCATTTTGCTGGCGCATTTATGACTGGATTTATTTTGGGATCGTTGATTTCTTACAGCAATCCTTACCGAGTTCCTTACTATTCTACATGGGGTTGGTATCCATCTCCTTGGTTGTTTAACCCGTATCCAAGATACAACCCTTATTCGTACTATTTTGCCCCGTCTTACAGTCTTTATAGTCCCTATGACTATATTGGAAACTTAATGCTTGCAGAAAGTTTAGGTACTTATCATCGCAACCGCATACTTGAACTTGAAGCGGAAAGAGCTCAAATACAAGCGCAGCAAGCGCAACAACAGGCTCAAGACACGGCGCAATCCAATGCTGACTTGAGCGCACGCGTTGATCAGTTGCAGTCTGAAATTCAACAAATGAAACAGTTTGGTAGCAATGTTCCACAAGGCATTGCCCGTCCAAATAATGATTCAGGTGCTGAACAAGCACAGACTCAAGCCTATTCTGCATCTTCAATGGCCACAGCTAAAGATTCTGTAGACGGTTTGTTAGTCAAAGATAAGTTGGCAGGTCAGATAAAAGAAGAAATGATCGCGCACAATGACGGGAAATCAGTGACCCTATCTGATGCCATGAAACGAACTGGCTATTTATTTAGAATCCAGGACACTGATGATGAAATTCAGTCACAGTACTTTGACAAGAAAAGCGAAAAACAAGTCGCTTGCTCGTTAAGTCCTGGAGACATAATTACATTGGTTAGACCACTTAAGGAATCTGAAGCTAAAGACAAAGACTTTATGGTTGATGTTCAAGTTGCCAATTCTAAACATGGCAGCTGCCCAGGAGCCGTAGTTCTTCAAATCAGCCTTGGCGATTTACAAGAATTAAAGACTCAATTTTCTGAATCGGTAGAAGCCCAAGCAATCGAAGCGCAGAAACAGCAAGGTAAAACATTACCAAGAGCGCCTGGCGATTCAATGGCTGTCCAACAGAAAGTAGAAGATTTGACATCCGCACAAAGATCTGAATACTCGGCGATGATAAAGGGTGAACAAGTCGAGGCTAAAAAAGTGGTTCAAGACTAGTTTTCAATGGTTTCGAAATAAGATTTACCCGGCCAAAACACTAAGAATGTTTTGGCTTTTTACTTTTTAGTCGATGATGTCTTTTTTTCTTTTGGATCTTCTGCTAATTTCAGACGTCGATTTATCTCACCAACCGTATTTCCGGACGAAATATCTAAGATATTGTAGCGGACCAAAATAAACTGCATGCTATCTGGCTCGTCGTAAAACTCTACCAGCAAAGATTTATCGCCTTTTTTGTTTATCGATAAGATTGGACTATTGTTCAATGTTTTTTGTACTTTTTTCGAGTGGTACAAATACCGTACTTCCTTGATTTGCCCCCACATCTCGGGCAACTCGCCGTTTTTTGAAGCCAGCTTTAAATCATCAATCAACAAGCCTTGGATCACGTTTGAATTCAGTGAACTTGAATCTGCCTGAAACGTACACAAAATACAAAAATTATCTTTTGTGAAAGCGATCCAACCCAAAAGAGTGGCAACACATAAAAAAATAAGTCCGAATAAAAATTTAAGCATTAAAAGGCCGCTCCAGGAGGCACTGGATTTCCGGGACTGTTGTCACATAACTTATAATTGGCATTCATGTAATTGCGCTGCTGGATTAGTTCATCAACACTTAAATTGAACTGATTTAAATCACAATGGTTGCTCGTAAACGCGTTGCTGATCGCTTGCAGTTCTGGCGGAATCAAAGCCAAATTCCAAAACTTTTTTATTTTTAACCAATTAGCGATGTAGCTGCAAATGAAAGAACTATTAGGGGGCAAATAACTGTACGGAGTTGCATCCGATTTTCTAATATTCTCAGTTCCTGACACTGGAACTAAATGAGCTCGATAGCCCATATAGTTGGCATACAAACAGCGGGTGCGCTGATCCCATTGGAAACCACCAGAGATATAGACATGCTTGAGCGGCACAAAGTGATCAATTTGCACACTGGATGCATTTGCGTATTGTTTGTTACCATAAGGATCGTACCAATTTCCAGACTGAACTGCGCATTTATTGTTAGGAGCCATCACCACTTTTGACAAAGAATCTCGCACCAAAACAACGGCTCTCGTATTTAAGCAATTTCCATTTCTGTGATCTACGATCCAAGTTCCAAAATGTTTTGCTCGGTCATAATGTTCACTAGCTACCGGCAAAGGTTTTGAAACTAAACTCCACAATAACAAATTTATAGTTTTTCCCGCGGGAGGAATGGACGATACGAAAGAGCCTACTAGTTCACTTGGAGACTTAAAGGAAGTGGTTGTCAAAGATTTGTCTGAAAACTGATAGTAAAAAGAATACGTACGATCGTTTTCTGGCGCCGATCCATCGGTGATCAATGCCCAAGACCCGATTGCACTCAGCAAAATTAGTAAAGCTAATTTCACTACCCCTCCTTGGTAAAAATGCGACTTTTCTTCAACCCAAAGATCAAAGCTGTCTCAAGTATTAGAAAAATTAAATTAATCTTTGGCAAGCCACATTTCCAAAATCAACAGAGAAAAAACGAACTTAACCAAAAAACCTGTGAATCCATAAAAAGACCTCAAGCGTTATTTCCTTTTTATTTGCCAATTTTATGGAAATCTTTTTTTTTGATTCTAGTATGTCATTGCAAGAAAACCTAAATCAACAGTTGGAATACTTTTGGAATCAATACCAAGAGAGCTCGCTTTCAAAAGGCGATATTGTGGCCATATTTTTGGTACTCTATGACAGCCTGTTTCCAACTGCAAATTGGCTACAATTCAGCACTTCGCGCTGCCATAGCAAAAATGATTTTCAATCTCATTTTTTCCCGAAATTGGACCCCGTTTTCAAAATGCATTCATTTTTCAAAAATGTAGCCGACGACCATTCAATGGCTGCCATTTTCAATCAGTCACTTCTGAAAAAAGAAACCCTACGTTCCAGTCTGGGTTTAATGCATGTATTTGAGCGGCCGGACACAATTCAAATATTAGATCACATTCCAACACCGATACAGGTACTTGAAATGCAAACTCGAGGGCTTCGCTGTGTCACTTTGTTGAGGTCTGCCAAATGGTTTTCCCATTCCTTTGACCATAAAAGAAATATTCGCGATTTTGTGATTCATGACTTAGAACATATTTGGCAAATGTTTGAAAAACCTGACTTACGGGCAGCTCAAATCGAATTTTCGATACGACTATTTAATCTTATAAAGACTGGTCAGTTTGATTTTCTTTTGCAGGATTCAGTTTTCTCAAAAGAGTTTAATTACATTATATCTGACATGAACACCCATCCGGCACACAGCTACGCCACACTCAAATCATTGATCACTCGTCAAAAAAATCAACTACCTGGTTCTAGTAAAAATAGCTCGGCCTCTGCGTTAGAAAGCGAGATTTCAGATATTATGCAACACTTTGACAGTCTAGTTATCTACCAGTAAAAATAAAGTTTCCACGCCTGCCGAGCGCTTAAGGACTGGACTCCTTTTTTAGACCCTCGTCGTGGTCAAGTTTATCCAATAGAGTTCGAAATAGAATCATGAAATTTGAAAAATTACCTCTATTCATCGGCTTGGTTGTCAGTTCACTTTTGGCCTACTTTTCCTTCGTGTACTACGATTTTAGAAACACGCCAGATGCGAGTCGGTCCTCTAATGATTTGCTAAACGCGTTTGCAACTTTAGACAGTCGGTACAATGATATAAAATACCAAATTCGTGGCTCTTCGACTTCCACGGCACCCGTAGCCCTCATAGCCATCGATGACGACTCGGTTCGCGAAGTAGGTCGTTGGCCTTGGAGCCGTGATTTGATTGCTCAAATGACAGAAAAGTTATTAGGCTACAAAGCGGCGAGTGTTGCGTTTGACGTTATTTTTTCTGAACCCGAGCGGGAAAATCCAAAAGCTGACGAAAATTTCGCAGCCGTTGTTGAAAAAAATGCAGACAAAGTTGTTTTAGGGACCTTCAGTGAAAATGAAAATCGCAGCAATAAAACCTACCAAGACTATTGCGTTAACGAAGCGTTTAAAGCGAATCAAGGCGATCAAATTGTAAAATTAAATGCCACGCTGATAATTGACGACGAATCGGACAGCTTTGACGATATTAACTGGGGCCCCTTATTTTCCACTGTATTTGGTGTTCTTGCAAAAGATATCACTGACTTGAAATTAAAAAAATACAATAAAAAAAGTGTCGAGGAATTGCACCCATTTCAACAAAACGCTCTTAAACTTGAAATTACAAAAAAGAATTTTGAGTACTGCCGTGAATGGCTGACTCCAACCGATTTTACTTTAAGCAACGAAAATGAGCCCTATTTTGCAAAAATTTACCAGTCAATATTTGATGCAAATAAAGGTAAAATATCATTGATTACAAAATCGGGAATTAAATCGGAAGTCAGCCAAAATCTTCATCCCACTTTGACTCTAGCCAATACGTCAGGAGTAAATTTAGACTGGAAGGATTTTTTGGTTACTTTGGTAGAACAGTCTGTGCTGAATCCTATTCCGCAATATGGAGAATGGACACCCAACGTCGGCCCTATCCAAGAAAAATCACAATTCACAGCCAGTTTTGTTGCTGACCAAGATACTGATGGCCCAGTCCGACGTTATCCTTTGTTTTTTCGTTCAGGAAATAGATTAGGCCTCAGTTTTATTCCGTCCTTAGCATTACAATCTTTTGTTGTATCTAAAGGATACCGGGCGGAAGTTAAGCTAGTTAAAAATTTGGCTGCAAATTCAAAGAATATTCACGGCGAAAAAAAGATCGCTTCCTTTCAAATATTTGATTCAGAAGACAAAAAAGTCATGGATTTGCCGGTCGATTCTTCAGGGCGAACCCTAGTTAACTACTACGGCAAACAAATGAGCATGCCTTATGTTCCCGCTTCCGAGATTTTTTCTGAAGGTGAAGAAATGTTTTATTATATAAATCAAATCAGTTCACAGACTAAACAAAATGAAGTTAAAAAAATATTTACGACAAAAAAAGAGTTTTTCAAAGGCCGATCTTTGATAGTGGGCGCGACAGCCATTGGTATTTACGATTTGCGAACTACACCCTTAGAGGCAAATTACCCTGGGCCAGAGATCCATTTAACAATGTTGGCCAATCTTTATGAACACAATTTTCTAAAATATTGGGATGCTGAAAGTAAATATTTCACTTGGATAATATTAATATTTGGAATTTTAATAAGTTTTTTCTGGTCGCAGTTAGGCGCTGTCAGTTCATTTGTATCATTATTGATAACTATTCCTATAATTTTTGGCGCCGATCTGCTCGTTCTTGAAAAGTTTCATAATGTTTCATCAGGTTTTTTGTTACTGATCATTTTGGCATTTGCTTCCAATTTTACTATTACCTTTTATAAGTATTTCACTGAAGAACTTAAAAAGAAGCAGTTGAAATCTACGTTTTCAAAATACGTCTCTCCAGCGGTTGTGGACGAGCTCTTAAAATCAGAAGACAACCTAAAATTGGGTGGTCGTCGTCAACGAATGAGTGTGTTTTTTTCTGACGTTCGGGGATTTACAACAATTTCGGAAAAACTGGCTCCTGAAGAGCTCTCTCGTGTCCTTAATTTGTACCTTACGCCAATGACAGAATTAGTTTTCGCAAACAAAGGGACTCTGGACAAATACATTGGAGATGCGATAATGGCATTCTTTGGTGCCCCTATATTTGATGAAAATCATGCGGAACAAGCCTGCCGAACTGCCCTTCAAAGTCTGAAAAAACTAACAGAGCTGCAACAGGTGTTCAAAGAGCAAAACCTGCCGTACATTGACATTGGAATTGGAATCAACACAGGTGAAATGAGTGTTGGAAACATGGGCAGCAATATTGTTCAGAATTATACTGTGATGGGCGATTCTGTCAATCTAGCCTCTCGCCTTGAAGGGACAACCAAAGAATATGGAATTCGAATTATTATAAATGAAACAACCAATCAGGATGTAAAGGGTAAATTCATTACTCGGGAAATCGATCGAGTTAAAGTAAAAGGCAAAAATCTGCCGGTAGCCATTTTTGAACTTTTAGGTGAAACGAGTGACCAACAAAAAACTCTACTCACTCATTTGGAAAGCTTTCAAAAAGGATATGAATTCTATTTAGTAAAAGACTTTCAAAATGCTCTTTTACATTTTGAAAAATCCCTTGATGCAAAAAAAGATGATTCCGTTTCTAAAATCTATGTAAAAAGATGCACCGAGTTTTTAGCCGAGCCACCACCCGCCGACTGGGATGGGGTTTATATTATGAAAACAAAATAAGGCTGTTTATTTTCGATTTTCGAAAGCGAGATTTATTTTGTCAGCAGTTTGCTTAAAGAAATCTTTTTCTCGAAGAGAAATTTTTGAAAACTTCTTAGTTTCATTAAACTCATCTAAGTGTCTATTTATTCGATAGAGCGGACCCGCCGCCCTATTAGTCATCACAAGGCCGACGCCATAACTGAAAATCGTGATTAAAAGGCTACTCGATAGTAAAATCAACAACTGATCCTGAGACAGGCTTTCTATCAAGTTCATAGTTTCCACGGTCATTTCACCCTTAGAATCCTGCGCAAAACTTGATAACTTGTAAAATACAAATAAATTGCTAAGCACGTACAGAAACAAATTAAGTACGACCCCTAACGTAATAAAATTAATAAATTTGATTTGAAAGTCAGGTTCAATAAGATACTTTCTTCGAAAATTGGCCACACCCACTCCAACGTTTAATTAAGACTAGTGTAAGCCGCCGTAAACACTGAGGAAATATTAAAATACGGTCGTTGCATTTTACTAGACTTGAACCCCGACAGTCGTCCAGCGACTTGCGCCAAAGGAACGCGTCCGAACTTTTAAATTAACGCATTACTTCCTTATATGGCATTTAGACCATTTCCAAAAAATCATGTTAGATTTATTTCCAATGGAAACAAGCTTATTACATTTTGCAAATACCTCTCCTGATACCGAGGCTAGCTGGCGAGGTTTGAAAAAACTGAAATTGCCATCCTATTTGAATGAAACTCGGCCCGATACACTTACTCCTTATTTTAAATTTCCTTTTTTTGATCTTTTATCTGGTGACCAAAAGCAAAGGCTTTACGTAGCGTTCACCCAATTCAATGCCGAGGTTCTTATCATGCTCGAGTTGGTGCTGTATGAGGGAATGAAAGTCGTCTTAACTGATTCTTTTGATCCTGTGGTCACCCAAGCTGTTAAAAAAATGCGTCATGAAGAAAAGCTCCATACAAAAGGCTTTATAACATTTCTTAAAAAAGAAACTCCGCTGTTTCCGAAAACTAGTTTTATGCTCAGAAATAATTCTTGGTTGAAAAATGCTTTTTTGAAACTGGTTCGCTGGAACCCTCTCAGTTTGGCACTGCCCGCTGCCAAAGTGGAAGCCTTTAGTGTCTACTACGGAAAATGTGTTCGTTCGCAGTACAAGACCAATAACCTTTGGGTCGAAGTAAATTATTTACATTTGATTGATGAAGCCCATCATGTCAATTTTGAGTTCGACCTTTTTAAGCACATGACATCAAAATCGGGACCGATTGAAAAACTAAAAATCATTACCGGAAATTTCTTATTCATACTTCTATTGCAAATTACATTTTTGATTGGTTGCCATAGAATGGTAAAATATTCGCTGCCCAATTTAAAACACTTGGAACATATTAAAAAGGTTCTACTTTTAGGAAAATGGATTCTGTACAAATTTGAACCCTATGCTCAGACTCGTGAATTAATAAAGAACCATTTTATAAGTCGAACGTTTTTTGCAAAATCCCTTTTCCAATTTATGCACAGGTAGACTGAGTATGGAATCAATCGAATATCAGAATCTAATTTCAAAAACTTCGGGGCTAAAACCAAACCCTTTAAAAGCAGCTATAATATTGACTCAAGTTGTAGGACTAACAGTAGCCTCGGTTTTAATTTCATTGTCTTACAATCCGTGGATTTGGTTTTTTGGACAAGTTTTGTTTGGTTTTTCCGTATTGCAGTGGTTTGTTCTGCTTCATGATTTTGGACATAACTATTTTTTCAAAAGTAGTCGTTTAAATTGGATCTTTGGTTATTTTAGTTCATTATTTTGCCTAGTTCCTTTTGCCCCCTGGAAGTGGATTCATTCGCAACATCACACCTGGACGGGATGGCATGATTTGGACCCAACTCAAGAGTCAACAATTCCAACCGAGGCTTCGCCGTTGAAAAACACGCTAGCGAATTGGAGCTGGCGTTTGGGATTGCCGACATTGACCTTGGCGTTTTCTTTCAAAAACTTTTGGAATCTGCCCCGCTTATTTAAGCTTTTCCCTGATCCTGCAAAACGATTTCATTTTTTATTCAGTATTCTGTTCATTGTTTTAGTGTTTTTTTCTTTTGCAAAATGGGTTCCTAGTTTTTTTCATTTATGGGGTTTGGGTTATTTAATATTTCTGATAATTTCAGACCCACTCTTGATCAGCCAGCACGTGCACATTCCGCAAAAATTTAGTCAGGGATCCGCGGTTAATCCGTTTTCAGTAAAAGAACAGGACCAGTTCACTCGCACACTGATTTTTCCACACTGGGTTAGCCGGTATATATTGCTGTCTTTTGATCGCCACACCCTTCATCACGTAGTCCCAAGGCTAGCTTGTTATCATTTAGATGGCTTAGATTACCAATTTAGTACGTCAATTCACTGGAAAGAATGGCTGGTAAAAGCCAAGCAAACTCCGGCAGAAATTCTATTGTTTTCAAATAACAAGGAAACGGGATTGAATCTATGAAACGATTTTACAAATATTTTTCAGAAATGGATCCTCGTATTCCAGTGGCAGGGATTCTTTTGACCTATCTAATATTAGGTCTTACGGTTCTGGGATTCAATCGGAGCCCCCTTCAAGCCATAACAACAACAATTACCTGTTGTTCCTTGGACGTGCTTTTGACTTATTTTTTTAAAAGAAAATGGATATTTCCTCTAAGTGCCATGATTACTAGTTTTTCGTTATCGTTCCTATTAAATTTTAGTCATGATTTTATGCTTTTGTTTATTCCGATCTTTTTTGCAATCGGTTCTAAATATATTTTTAATTTAAATGGAAAACATTTTTTTAATCCCGCAATGATGGGGGTGGCATTATCACTTTTGTTTTCTGAAGAATTGATTACGGCTTCGCCAGCCTATCAGTGGAATGGCATCGGCGCCATGTCACTTTTCATTATTACTCTTGGTCTATTGTTTGTAATACCCAAAGTAGGTCGAACCTGGCTTGTATTAAGTTTTCTATTTTTTTTCTCGATTCAAACAGCCTTAAGGGCCTGGATAATGAAACATCACCTGCCCTTTGAAACATTGTTTTTAGGAACTTTGTCGTCACCAGCTTTTTATATTTTCACATTCTTTATGATTACGGACCCGGCAACCTCGCCAAAAAGTAAAAAAGATCAAATTCTCGTCGGGTTTTTACTAGCGACAATTGATTTAGCTCTGCATTTACGACAAAGCTACTATACTTTTTTTTACTCGGCATTAATAGTGTCCAGCGCGCGATTTCTAATCGCTCACTTTAAGCAGGCTGAAAATTCAGGCTATTTCGGTTACCTTAAATCTAGATTTTTAACCGACCGGTATCTTTTGCGTCCTTTGGTATTGTTTGCAATTGCAGGTTTTTGGCTAGTTATTTATTCGCAGTGGTGGCGACCTCACGCTCAAGAAACTACGATTGATTGGGCACTTGAAAAAGTTCCACCGTCCCATTCTCATTTGGATTCAACGGCTGAAGGAAATGTATTAGGATTGGTGGATCCGCGGGTTCAACATATTTCCAAATGGCTTTTGACTGTCACGGATTCTGTGGCCTCGGCTGATGTAAACAATGATGGTTTGCCTGATCTGTTTTTGACTCAGACATTAAAAGAGACTGCAAAAAAATATTCATTATATATAAACAAAGGAAATTTTCAATTTGAAGAGTTTCCTATACCAGCGCTGGATAATATCAGGAATCATCCCGAAATTTACGGTATTATTAGCAATGCCGTATTTGTCGACTATGATAATGATGGGGATCAAGACATTTTCCTGACCGTTGGGTTTGGAAAAAGCATTCTTTTAAAAAATGAGCTAATGGAAACTAAGAAACTTGGTTTTACAGATGTGACCCCTGGTTCCGGAATAAATGAGCTTTCTCAATCCATCTCTGCGAGTTTTGGAGATTTCAACAATGATGGACTTTTGGATTTGCTTGTTTTAAATGTCTGGCCCAACTATTTACCTGACTATGGAATTCCAAAGTTACTTAATATTTTTAATTTACCCAAGTCTGAGTACGACGGCGATATTCGCATGTTTAACTTTATGCATGATAGCTGGCACCAATCAAATAACGGCGGCGAAAACCAGATCTATTACCAAAATCCTGATCATACATTTACCCACATGAATTCAAAAAAAATGGGGCTCCCGGAAACGCGATGGTCACTGGCTGTGGGAATTGCGGATCTGAATCACGACGGCTGGCCAGATTTTTATATTGCCAATGATTTTGGTCCCGATGATGTCTATTTAAATCATGGTGGAACCTATTTTGAAAATGTAAAAGGAAATATTTTTGGCTCAATTGGGCGCGATACCTACAAAGGAATGAATGTTTCGATTGCTGATTTTGATCGAGACCAGAATTTTGGTATCTATGTTTCTAACGTTCATCACGCATTTCAAGCTGAAGGAAGTTTGCTTTGGAAAGCAGAAACTGCACCTGGAACGTTTCGCCCTGAATTCACAGAAATGGCTTCCAAAAAGGGCGTTTTAAATGAACAGCGTTTTGGCTGGGGCGCGAGCGCCACAGATCTCGATAACGATGGCTGGGTGGATATCGTGCAAGCCAACGGCATGGTCGACGATGTCTTTGATCGAAAATTTGAAACTTGCAAAGACTATTGGTACATAAATGAAAAAATAGCTAGATCGCCGCCCCGAATTCATCGCTATGCTAACAATTGGGGCGATATTCGAGGATACTGTATCTACGGGAAAGAAAAAGTCCGAGTATACCAAAACCGCGGGCCAGGAGTGTATCCACAGTTTAAAGACATTGCTGATGATATTGGTATCGAAGACCTAAACAGTGCACGGGGCGTGGTTTCTACGGATTTAGACAACGATGGTCGACGTGATATTATCGTCACCCACCCATTTTTACCACCTACACTTTATAAAAATAAATTGAAACCTGGTGTTACGGCTTCAGCAACGCCCGGTTGGATTGGCTTTCAACTGGAAAGCCTTTCTAGCAATTGCAACCGTGAAGCCATTGGGACTTCAGTTACGTTGCACGTGACTAAAAACGACGGTTCGCAATTTAGCATTCTTCAGGAAAAACAGACCGTCAGTGGTTTTTCATCACAGTCGGACAAACGAATTCATTTTGGCTTAGGATTAGACGCAAAACGCGTGAGCGTCAATATCAATTGGTGTGGAAAAAAGTCGATCGTTTATGATAATTTAGAGATGAATAAATATCACTCGTTCGTTTATAACAAGGACCAAATGGCCCACAATGCAAACAAATGAATTTAAAACTCAGCAAGGT
This sequence comes from Pseudobdellovibrionaceae bacterium, assembly GCA_043757515.1. Lineage (GTDB taxonomy): Bacteria > Bdellovibrionota > Bdellovibrionia > Bdellovibrionales > Bdellovibrionaceae > UBA2316. Next base: position 79,994 of record JAYVPD010000197.1, on the reverse strand, counting down.
GATCTAGTAAATAGTTGGTATATAATAGCCTTAGAACTGGAAATACCTCACAACAAACCCATTCAGAGATGGGTTTTTGATAGTCCTTATGTCCTTTTTCGCAACAGTGAAAACTCGATTACGGTATTAGAAGACCGCTGTCCCCATCGCGGCGCTAAGCTATCCGATGGTACTTGTAACAATGGAAACCTAAGATGTCCTTATCATGGCTGGGAATTTGGATCTCAAGCCGACGTTGTTGCCATTCCTTCCGAAGGAATAGAATTTAAAAAACGTGAATGGAAAGGGTTTTCAATACCCACCCAAATAAAAGATGGCTGCATTTGGATTTGGTGTGGAAAAAGCGAGCCTGAAACTGAAAAGCCTCCTTGGAGCTTCCCCAAATTAACTGATTTAAAATCAGCATCCTATTTTATGATTACTGATTTTGAAAACCAAGTGGGTCCGCTGGTTCAAAATTTTATGGACGTCCCACATACTGTTTTTGTCCATTCAAAATGGTTTCGAAATCGATCGTTGATTAAAGTTCCAGCTAAAGTGCAAGTTGACAGTGGGCGGGTCAAAATTACCTATTTACAACCCGATGATTCGATTGGATTTTTAGAACAAATTTTAAACCCAAAAAAAAAACCCATGATTCATACCGATGAGTTTATTTTTCCGAACATTACTCGTGTTGACTATGAATTTGGCGACTATTATTTTATTATCAATTCCCAATGCACCCCGGTTTCAGAATTTAACACTCGTGTTTTCACTTGGATTTCCTATTATGTGGGCGCTCCCACAAAATGGATGTCGTTCTTTATGAAGTTTTACACCCGCCGAGTAATAGAACAAGATGTTCAAATAATGAAAAATCATGTTCAGCATCTAAAGCATTTTAAACCACAAGTGTATTTATCAACTGGTGCCGACGAACATCACTTGGCAATTGAAAAAATGATTCAGTCAGGCAAACAGAACAAAGCAGATATTTTGAAACTCAATTACCAGAAAGATCGCGAGTTTTGGATTTAAAAAACTTCATTTCTTCTCATCCTGAAATCTCCCTCTTTGATGAAACCAATCAAAAGTCTCATAGCGCGTTGCTTGAATTGATATCAAAACCAATGCACCTCTTGGGCATGAAGCTAATTTATCAGCGAACGCCATCCTTCTGTGCATTATTAAAAGCACAAGGAATAAAATATCTAACTATTGTATCCAAAAAAAAAAATCTAATAACTGGATTGTTTTCAATTTCCACAGCACCGAGATTCCTTAAGGGCGAATCAAAACGTGTAGCTTATCTTGGTGATTTCAGAATCGAAAATGATCGTAAAATGGCCCACTTTTGGAGACAACATTATGCAACCGCACTTGAGCTGTTTGCCTCGGCACCCGAACTAGATCGGCCAGAGATATTCCTTACTGCCATATTAAAGGAAAATACTTTGGCTAAAAAATCCCTCGCTGAAGATCCTAAAAGGGTGAGGTCTTTCCAATATCATCTTCTAAGATCAGTCCAAATGGTGAATATTCTTTCCAATCGAATAGTTCGGTTTGAAAACTCTAAAAATTCAATTCGCTATGCTCGATCAGATGAAGAATTCCGAATTCTAAGTTTCATTTCCCGCTGGGAACGGGAAAAGCATTTAGGGTTTGATTTTGAATCCAATAACTTTGAACTTTGGAATCATCGGAAAAACACATTCCATGATTTTGAAATAACCCGATTTGTGATTGTAGAGGGCAGCGAGCAACAGTTATTGGCGGTAACTCTACCGTGGTCCCCTGATTCGATCAAACGCATGGTGCTAAAGGATCTCAACAAACCGTTAAAATTGCTACTATCTTTGCTTTCATTTATTGGGTTTCGAATTCCTAAAGAAAACGAATCCATAAAAACTCTTTATTTAACCCATTTAAATTTAATCGATACTGTTAAACCTAAAAAGATTATCTCTGAAATTATAAATTGGCTTGGAAATCAACAGTCTACCAAAAATTATCATATGCTATCATTTGCAAATTGGTGGAACGATTCTTGGAATCGCTATGTACATTATTCCATAGAAGTAAATCTGTTCGAAGTCACCAGCGGTCAGCAGTTCCCAAAGAGTTTAGGCGGTGGTGAAACTTTGCATTCTAAGCCTATTGGTTTTGAAATGGCACTTGTATGATACATGAAATATTGTACCGGGCCTTTTCAATTAAAAAAAATCAGTTTATAAAAGAGTCTAAGGATTTGAAATCATCTCAAGAAAAACGCCTAGCTATCATTTTTAAAAATCTAAAAAAAACTGAACGCTATGGTTCCTTGCACGATCCGGCCCAGCTTCTTTCGTTTCCAGTTCAGACTTATTCTGAATATGAACCATTGATTGAACGTCAAATTCAGACCGGTCGACCTGTTCTCTGTCCCGACCTTGCCCGAATTGAACTGACGAGCGGCTCCACAAGAAACAAGAAACAAATTCTATATTCAAAAGCCTTTTTGCAAGAAATTAATGAAGCGTCTACTGTTTGGATGGCTGATTTGTATTCCAGGTACCCTGGCATAAAATCAGGACCCCATTATTGGACTCTGTCCTGGAGCCCTGGGCAAGACACTGATGATTCTGAACTCTTTCCCTGGATTCAAAGACTCTTTCTGCAAAAAGTATTACTTTTGAATCAAAACATAAGATCGACTCCAACTTTGGAATCCTCTTGGTTCGCAACACTTGTAAAACTTGTTGCTTGCCGCAATCTAAGCTTGATCTCGATCTGGAGTCCCACTTTGTTAAGTCGAATCAAGCGCGACATTCAAAATAATTCAGATAGCTTGATTAGTACTTTAAAAAATCAAACTTGGACCGAGTATGCCAGTGAACTCAATCGAAAAATCCAAGTCCCCTACTTTGATGGACAAATTGGTCTCGAAGATTTAAAGAATTTTAATATTCAAAAGATTTGGCCGTGTTTAAGTCTGATTAGCGCGTGGGACTCGGCATCTAGTCGATTTTTTTATGATGAACTTAAAGGTCAGTTTCCTAAGCTTAATTTTCAAGGTAAAGGATTGTGGGCCACTGAAGGGGTAGTTACCCTTCCGATTGAAAATAAAAAAGTCCTAGCGTTCAAATCTCACTATTATGAATTTAAATGTATTGAAACCAACAAGATTCTACAATCTTGGCAGTTACAAAAAGACCAGATTGTTGAACCCATACTTACATCGTCAAATGGATTGGTTCGCTACTTATTAGAGGATCGAATTCAGGTTTCAGATTATTACAATTCGGTGCCTTGCTTTGAATTTTTAGGCCGAAGTGGCACCTCTGATTTAGTCGGCGAAAAACTAACTGATTTCGATTTTTTGGAAATTCAAAATCTAATGATTCAAAAATTTCCCATCAAAAATATCTTCTTTTTTTCTGTCTGTTCTGATCAACCGTATTATTTTGGCTTGTATGATTCAACCGAGCCCGTCATGGCCGATAAACAGATGATGGAAAATTATCTTGAAGAATCGCTTTTAGCGCACTTTAACTACCAGGTGGCGCGCAATCTAAAACAGCTGAAAGTGGCGACTATCTGGAGGACTCGTGACCTCACAGCCGGCTTAGATATAGTATCGCGATCCTATTCTGCGCAAGGGCAATTTAAAGTCCAACCTTTATATAGAATTAATGTCGAGACCCTGAATCAGATTACGACTACTTTCGAAGATAGTTTCCCGAAAATCCATAGGTAAATCCAACTAGCATCTTATTGTATTTATAAGAATCTACATTTGAATTGTTCATCAAGTAGGAAAACGACAAACCTATATTTTTAGTTTTACTTAATTCCTGAGTTGCCCCGATAGTAAGTCCGTAAATGGTATCCTTACGCAAATTGGAATTATCCGGATATTTTAAATCAGTGTAATCTAAGCGAGCACTCCCACCGTACTTGGTCGACCAAGGAAAAGAATAAGTACCCGAAAAAATAGTTTTTGAGTAGTTATTATTTTTACCGTCAGACTTATTTGACACCGTTCCTACATCGGCCAGAAAAGATTTATTTCCAACTGTATTTAGCATCATCAGCCAATTATAATTTAATGAAAGCCGTTTGGCAGATTGGTCATCGTCAGTGCTGGCAACCACCAATGATGATTTGTCGACAACGTAATCCAATTTCAAAATATGATATTTCCCTGCTGAGTGTTCAATTTGAGTATCGAGCGCAAGGCCTGTCGAGGCCAAGATCAATTTTCGAGCGCCACCATCATCGCTCATATTTAACATCATATAATAAGGCGAAACATTCGACGTAAGCGCTTTACTAAAAAGACTGTAGTTGTAGTTAATGGGCAATCTCAGGCCATATTGCAGGGGATCTGCAGCCTGAATGGTAGCATCGGCCTTGAATGTCTTATCCACACTGTACATATCAGCTACGCTAAGCTCGGCTGCATATTTTGAATTCATTGTACGAAAATAATAGTAAGACAGCGAACCACCGTACATCAATCGGTAGGCTTCAGAATTGGTCGCTAAATTTTGCGTAGAAATATTTAACACATTTCCGTCATATTGAAGCCCAGCGTATAAATTATATTTTAAAATTTCACGCTGAGATTCCAGAAACGCTTCGATGCGATCAATTTCTTCAATTTTTGCTTCGGCTTGTTTGTCTAATTTTTGATCTTGAGAATTGTCCATTACATACTGAAATCTCTCTTTAGCTTTTGGATACGCAGCTTTTTGAAATTCAATTGTACCTGCAAAAAAGGCAGCTGTTGGGCTTAAAGTGGGATCTTTTTCTTCTTGAAGATCGTTGAAGCCATCAAGCGCTTTATCGAATTCCTTCAATTTCATATGATTGAGTGACACGTAATAAAGTTGCTCTAACCGACTCTGATCGCCATCTTCAGCTAACGATAAAATTGACAAAGATTTATTATAGTTTCCAACTTTGTAAAGCGACACTCCGTATTTATATAAAAATTTATCATTGTCGGGGTCTAATTCATACGCTTTCTGGAAGGCATCTGATGCTTCCTGATATTTTTCTTCTTTATATTTGGTTTCTGCAATAGAAGCCAATTCTTTTGCTTTGGCTTTGGCTAGTCTTTTTGCTTCTTCACTCTGTGCTTGCTGCTGTTTTAGTAACTCTTCACGCTTCAATGCTTCTTGAACTTCAAAACTGACCCGTGCCTGTTCTTGAATCCGATCATTCAATCGAACAATCGTGTCTTTTTTACCTTGGATCTGTTCCTTATTTAAAGGTTTGGCAGTTTTCACGTCCTGCAGTTTTGCCTTCAGATCATCACTGGCTTTATTCAAAAATTGCGCAGAATAAGCCTGCCATTCTTTTTCTGTTTGTACTAGTACCACAGATAACGCTTTTTCAGTTGAGTTCGTGTTTGGCAAAACAAAGGTATAAAGCTTAGCTCCCGATTTGGTCTGAAACTCAAGCAACTGGCTTGGCAATTTGTCCATATTCATCTGGATTCGGAAATAGCCTTTTAAGATATTTTTATCTTTCTCTGAAGGCACAAGTTCAACGGACGCTTTTTTTTGTGTTTGAATTTCCCTGACCGAAATAAATTGGCTGGCACCTGATTTATTTTGAGTTTGAAACTCAATATAAATAGGTTGGTTTTCTAACAACGTTATCTGCTGCCCAAGAGCAAACACAATAGACGCAGTAAAGGTGGTAAGTATAAAATTTTTCATAGTTTAAATAAAATCGTATAGCTATTATTTGGCCGGAACAGTTGGCACAATAATAACCTTAGTTTTATTTACCTTACCCCGAACGATGTCATCAATCACGGAGTTTTGTGGTGGGGGTCCTGCTGGAATTACAGGTCTAGGAGGTAACTGTTGCGGCGGCGCTTCCGCATTAAACTGGGGCTTAACATCTCTAGCCTGGTCTATGTCCATATCTTTTCTATCAATCATTTTGTTGTCATCACCAGCGCGTTCGGAAGTGGGTTCTCTTTTTCTATCTTTATTATCTTTTTTGTCTTTGTCTTTTGAATCTTCTTTGTCATTTTTTGTATTTGATGCCACATCTTGTTTAGCGTCTTCTTTTTCCGCTTTGGCCGAGTTAGAGCTCTTATTTAATTGCTCTAAATCGTCTTTTTTAACTGGCTTAGGCGCTTCAGGAGTTGTCTGGCCAGGCGCAGCCGTCGACGACTCACCTTTTTTAACAAATACTTTTGTATCAGAACCCGTCAAAGCAAAAGACACTTCGCCTTTGAATGTAACAATTTGTGTTTTCATGGCGACTGGATCAAAGGAAGTCAAAAACTGAGTGCCTCGAACCCCGGCAACTGCTGTTGGTGTCTTGATCAAAAATTGACTTTTTTCGCCATCATATTTTTGCTCAACATTGCTTCGCAATTTTCCTTTTGAAAGTTCAATATCGACGTTTTTAACTCCCGTCTGAGAATCATTTTCATATTTATTTACAGTAATTTTGGTATCCGGAGATACATTCAAAACATTTCTATCGGACATCACTATTTTAGCCCGTCCATCCGCTGCGCAACTTACGGTGTCTCCAGCATAGATTTTCGACGAAACCTTAGCTTTGAATTTACCAGTTTTTTTAGACTCAACTTCAACATCACCTTTTACTACCATGAAAATACCATGGAGCTCTTCTGCATAAGTCTTAGATTGAGATACGAATAAAAATAGGGTTACAATAATTACGTGCTTCATATAGTAATTGTATCATCGGCATATTAAAAATTTCCATTAGAAATTCGTTTGGCAGACCTATCTTACTTAAGGGCAGTAATAGGCTGTCCCAGATACAGCCGTCTCATATCCAGATGCCGTCTCCATAACTAAATAATTGGCACCCTTATATGCTGCCTCTTTTTTCATGTCTTGAATGGCTGCCTCTAAGTCGGGCTTAACCCCAATTGTTTTTCCCTGGACCCGCCCTATATTTTTACATTCGGGATCTTTGGGAACATCGCGACTTATTTTTATACTATCCGCCGAGGGAACAATCGGAGTCGAAGAACACGAAATTAAGAGGTCTGAAAACAAGATCACTGTCGATGCCATTAAAACTAATCTGATTTGATTTTTCATATACAGTAGGGTTTCAAAATCTATTTTAGGTGTCAAATTTAAATTTGCTTTATAGTAAAAAACAGTGGAAGTTAATCACTACATGGTTCCAAAGATTGCCAGCCAGGTCCTACTTTGTTTATGTTTCTTCCTAATAACTGCGTGTACTTATGATTACGAATTAGGTACTGAAAAAAATCCAATTCGAGTGTTTTTAATTCCTGGACAAGACCCAAAAGTCTTAGAAGACAATGGAAGAATCCTTGCTAAATTTCTAGAAAAAGAAGCCGGTTTAAAATTTGAGGTAAAAGTTCCTCCAAGTTACATTGCCGTCGTTGAAGCATTTGGTTCCAACAAAGCCGACATTGCGGTGATGAATACGTTCGGCTATATTTTGGCCCATGAAAAATATGGAGTTGAAGCCCACCTAATGGGAGTTCATTTTGGACAAACAAGTTATCAGGGTCAAATTATTGCCAAAAAGGGAAAATTCAAAAAAGTTGAGGAACTGAATGGTAAAAAATTTGCCTATGTAGACCCGGCTTCGACTTCGGGATTTTTAATGCCGACAGACCTCTTTAGAAAAAAAAATATTAAGCCTAAAGAATTTGTTTTTGGTGGCAAGCATGACACAGTAGTAACCATGATCTACCAAGGACAGGTGGATGCCGGAGCGACCTTTTACACACCGGCACAAGACGGTAAGCCTCAAGATGCCCGAAAACTAGTACTGACACAGTTTCCTGACGTGTTTGAAAAAATTGAAGTGTTAGCCCTTACTGACCCTATTCCTAACGATCCCATAGTATTTAGAAAAGACTTGCCGCTGAATTTAAAAATTAAGATTAAATCGGCGTTGATCGCCTATTTAAAAACTGAAAATGGAAAAGAAACCTTTATGAAACTTTATAATATGAATGATGTTCGTCCGGTGACAGATGAAAATTACGATGAAATTAGAAAAACTTTGCAAAATTTAGGTAAAACGGCAGCCGAGTTTATTAAAAAATAGCGAATTTTTTTTCTATGGCTTTTTTAAGTTTGTTTTCAGTCTTTGGATCATATCACCGCACACAATAAATTTTCCGACTGAACCATCTGATTTCAAATTAGCTTCGTGTGCAATCACTTTATACTTTTGGGATCCTTCATCGAAAAATAGCTGTATGGTCGTCTTTTTCTGGACATTTTTATCTACAGTAAGCCTAGAGCCAAAGAATTGTCCGCTGTAGCTTTCCATCCAAAAAGTCATCGGCCTTCGACCGCCCCAATTAAATGTCCCAACATACCTGGGCGCATACAAATTGGCTGTAGACACGCTTGCCCGAGTTGATTCCACTTTAGCCAGAGACAATGACAAAGTACACTCTACGGCTGGATGGCTACCTACCCAAACATTTCCAGCATATTCATAATTACTATCAATTGCGGGCATATCCGCTTTAACACTAAGGACGATGCCTATTACAAACAAACAACCATAAACGTAATACTTCATAAATCCTCGGGGGATAGAGTTAAACTTAAGAACTTCACGTTTTATGCCATCCGATCTCAAAATGAGACAAGGGCCTTTGGGCAAAACGACAACCTCCGGGAGACACCTGTATGAAGTGAATACAGGTAGACCAAAAGACCCAGACTCAATACATCAATTACTATAACCGAATCAAATACTAGCATGGATTTGACTTTACGTGACGACTGGCTTAAATCTAAGTCCCCAAAAGCCCCTGAGGACACATTCGTTTCAGGCATTATGGTTTCAAATTTTTTTGAAAAGCTTTCGATTGCCGTTTCCTTTCAGAGAACGATTCTAAAGATTCACGCGCCAGAAATCAAAAACGCTGCTTTAGACTACTTGAATAAAATTGAATCAAAAATCACAGCGTCCTACGACACCTTTATCAAGCAAAAATTGACCTGGGTAAATCCGGATCATTCTATATCTCTAGAAAAAAAATCAAAAGAAATTTTCAAACTTGAATCTGAACAAGCTCATCCAGAAAAATCCGTTTTTAATCCCAATGGACCACTTTTTGATGACTTTGGTAAACGATCTATGGAGTCCAAAGGACGATTTGTAGTTTCATTGCTATTCACACAAGACAAAAAGGATAGCGATGTAGACGATCAGTTCGGAAAAAATAGAGGCCTGTTTGAAGAGTGGCTCCGCTATGCACTTATGGACCCAAATAAAATCAAATCTAAAATTGATGATGATTTCAAAACTGGAATACTTTGCACCGAAGAATCAAAATGCCGTGCACCCGAATCCATAGCCGCCCGGGAACGTTTAGCTCGCTTCACCAGATTTCCACATCTGCGGCCCGTGGGTCTTTTATCACAAATAGCTATAGAAGCTGGGCTAAAAATGGATTGCAAACGATACTCAATAAAGCCAATTCAGAAGGTTATACCCAGCTCGTTTCTAAAATAAACCTCATTGTAGGAAAATAGCGTTTGCCGCCAATAGCAAAATTAGACATCCCTTGCTCAATAGGACCTATTTGCTATATCAAGAATAAACGTTGGAGGTATCTATGAGGTTTGTTATTTTAATGGTCGCTCTATTTTCCATTTCTTCAAAAGCGTCCTCCTACCCTGATATCTGGTGGAACCCCGTTCTTGATAAAAATGTTCCCAGCTGGGAAATTTTACCCCAAAGCGCAGTCAGGGAAAAAAATGAAGTCATCCTTTCGAAGCGAAATGAATTGGGAATACTATCTAATTTTGCAGCAACCCCAATTACAATGCTGGGCACTCGCTATGCCAGCCTTGAAGGCCTATGGCAGAGCATGAAATACCCTGAATCAACAAACGATCCTCGGCTGAAAATAATAAAAGGCGCCTGGCCGATGCAGCGGACTGAGGTCGCTGCCTTGACGGCTTTTGAAGCCCTCAAAGCGGGCAAAGAAGCTGAAAAATTAATGCTATCGAATAACATAAAATGGGTTTCCTTTAATGGTATTAAAATGGACTATAAAGGCACCGATTCTGAAGCCTACTACGAAGTTATCAAAGCCGCTACCCGTGCCAAAATTGATCAAAATCCAGAAGTTAAAAAAACGTTGCTTGCGACCGGCGATCTGATTTTAAGGCCTGACCACCACGAAGACAAAGACGGCACCAAAGCCTGGAAGTACTATGATATTTACATGAAACTTCGTGGGGATTTGAAATCAAATCCAAATAAAAAACTATACAACGATAATTGGTTTTCTAGTTTTTCAAAAACATTCAAACTCAGTAAAATTCAATAATGAAAACGAAATATTTAAATATCATTTACTTGAAATTTCATGCTCGGCTCATTATCGGAATCGTTGCTTTTAGTACTTTCTTGTTTTCGCACGTGTTACTAAAATACGCAAAAATGACAATCGTGCTACGATACCCTATTGCTGCACTGGGAAGCTACTTGGTATTTTTAACGTTGATGCATTTTTGGAAGACTTTCTTAGAAGATTTAAACGAGGCCCCGCCAAAAAATCCCGATTCTATCCAATCCATTCCAAAACCTGAATTGCCTTTTCGCTGGCACGATTATGTTGATGCCCTTGATTTCAGCCCTGATTTTGAAGATTTTTTTATTTCGATTGCTGTTATTATTCTAGCAGTTCTACTTTTCTACACTGTGGGACTCGTGATTTTTGAAATACCCGCCCTAATGATCGATCTCATTCTATCCGGTCTAGCGTCCTCATTGTTGATTCGATCCATTCGAAAGGCCGATAACGACATCTTTGTTTTTAAATTATTTTGTCAAACAGCGATGCCAGGAATCGCATTTATACTGGTTTATCTTGCTGTAGCACTGTCGATCCATGCCTACTGCCCAGAAGCTGTTAAATTTTCTGATTTGTTCCTAAATGAATGCGCTGTTTCTAACTAGGATTTTTTATCTATTTTTTATCTTTTTCGTTCAGAATCATAGTATCAACCACTGCCTTTGACTCGTAGGATTTATCAGATTTAAATCCACGAATTTTTTTACTTGATGACTCATCACGATCTAATTGGTCTTTCATATCGATGGTAACATCACCAAAACAATAAACCTGACACGACAATCGACGCCCATCTAAAAAATAATTTGTTCCTACAATGTTCAATTCTGTTCGGGTCGGAGGATTAATATTGCTATCACCTTCTACGATTTTAATTCTGCATTCCGCGCAGCTGGGGACACCCTTACAAATTGATTTAATCGGAATATTATTTGCCCAGGCTATTTCCAATAAACTCTTCTCTGAATTAGTTTCAATAGTGATATCTTGCGGTAGAAACTTTATTTTCATACTAATGCCTTTTTGTTTCTTGTCACGATTTCTCCACGATAACTTTTAGGAATTTCTTTTTACCCGCTTTGATTATGAATTCATGACCGGGTGTTAAGTCCAATTTTAATTTTGAATTTGATACTTTTTCGCTATCAATACTGACCCCGCCGCCTTCAATCAATCGCGCCGCTTCCGAATTGGATTGAGTCATCCCTAGCTGAGTCAAAAGTTGATTAAGCGCCACCTCAACAGCGGGCTTTACTTTTATTTCGTCCACTGTATCTGGCAATCCTTTTTGGACAAAGATTCGATTAAACTCATCTTCTGCATTTGTAGCATCTTGCCTAGAGTGAAACCGAGTAACCAAAAATTTGGCCAATTCTACCTTGACCGTGCGCGGATGTTTGGCACCAGATTTAACATCGCTCTTCAGTTTTTCCAGATCAGAAGCAGATAGATCGGATAATAGTTCATAATAGCGATACATCAGCTCGTCTGATACACGCATTGTTTTTCCGAACATATCTTTTGGTGAATCCACGACTGAAATATAGTTATCGAGCGATTTGGACATTTTATTTACGCCATCTAATCCCTCGAGTATTGGCATTGTCAGTATGCACTGAGGCTCTTGGCCATATTGGGATTGCAAGTCCCTGCCTACAAGCAAATTAAATTTCTGATCGGTTCCGCCAAGCTCGACATCTGATTTAAGCGCTACAGAGTCATAGCCTTGCGTTAATGGGTATAGCAGTTCGTGTACAGCGATGGGAGTTTGGTTTTTCAATCGATTAGTAAAATCGTCTCTCTCTAGAATTCGCGCCACAGTGTATTTAGAAGCCAATCGGATAAAATCAATCGAAGTCATGGGCGACAACCATTTTGAATTGTACACAATTTCTGTTTTATCCGGATCTAAAATTTTAAAAATTTGCTTTGCATAGGTCTTGGCATTGTCTTCGATTTGTTCACGACTCAATATCGGTCGGGTTGTATTTTTACCAGAAGGATCGCCAATCAATGCCGTGAAATCACCAATTAAAAAATGTATATGATGACCCAAATCTTGAAATGTTTTAAGTTTGTTTATCACAACGGTATGGCCAATATGAATGTCGGGACGTGTGGGATCAGCGCCAAATTTTATCAAAAGTGGTTTTTTCGTTTCCTGACTGCGCTTTAATTTCTTAAGTAAATCTTCTTTAGAAATCAAATCAACGGCACCAAAACCAATTCTTTCAATTTGTTCTTCTGGCTTTAAACCCGCTAGTCCCATGGTGTTTACCGTGCCATATCGATAGATCGTGTTTCACGAACTACAGTCACTTTGGTGGATCCCAAATGTGGCAATTCACGCTCTACTTTTCGTGCGATATCACGGGACAACAATACCGCCAAATCATCTGTGACTTTTGAACTTTCAACTAGGACTCGAATTTCTCGTCCGGCTTGAATGGCAAAGGTTTTCAATACGCCCTCAAAGCTGTTTCCAATAGATTCCAAATCTTGCAGTCTATGAATGTAATTATCCATTTGAGGCCGCCTTGCGCCAGGACGTGAATGTGACAACACGTTAGCAGCATGTACGATCCAGGCCAAAGACGAATTTGGTTTTTCATCATCATGATGAGACCGAATCGCATGGCAAACATCTTCTGATTCGCCATATTTTTTAGCCCATTCGGCACCAACCATGGAATGGCTTCCATCCACTGCATGATCAATGGCTTTGCCGATATCGTGAAGTAAACCCGCACGTTTAGCAATTTTAGGATTTACGCCTAATTCAGCAGCCAGCAAGCCAGCAATGTATGCCACTTCCATTGAGTGATTTAAAACATTCTGCGCCTGTGACATTCTGTATTTCAAAGACCCGATTAGTTTAACGAGCTCTGGATGGACTTGATTCAAACCCAGTTCAACGATTACTTGATCACCCGCTTCGCGGATAGATTTCATAATTTCAGCTTTTTGTTTTTCAACGACTTCTTCAATTCGCGCTGGGTGGACGCGCCCATCTTCCATTAATTTTTCAATTGTACGTTTCGCAATTTCACGCCGGATGGGATCAAAGCCTGAAATCACGACCGCTTCCGGTGTGTCATCAACGATCAAATCCACGCCGCACAAGGCCTCCAGGGTTCGAATATTTCGGCCCTCACGCCCGATAATTTTGCCTTTCATTTCATCATTTTGAAGCGCAAGGACGCTGACCGTGCGCTCTGACGTGTATTCAGCAGCAAATCGTGACAAGGCCGTCGCAATAACTTTTTTAGCGCGCATTTGGGATTCTTTTTGCGTTTCATTTTCAATGTCAGCAATGCGTTTGGCCGCTTCGGATTTAGCTTCGTCTTCCAAAGATGAAATCAGTTCGCGTTTAGCCTGATCCTGAGTCATTTGCGCAACGGTTTGCAATTTCATTTTTAGATTGTTTAGTTCTTCTTCTGATTTTTTATCTTGATCGCTTAGTTTTTGTTCTTGAACGCGCATTTTTTCTTCGCGATCTTTTAGAGTTCCCATAAAGCGATCGTTATCGTCTTTTCGAGTTTTACCCAAATCGTCCATTTCTTTTAATTTTTTTTCCAACTGCTGTTCTTTAGATCGCATTTGATTTTTTTGTTTCTGAATTTCTGCTTCCAAATTTTTTCGAGCTCGAGCCTCGAAATCTTTGGACTTAGCTTCTGAATCTTTTTTGATTTTGTTGGCTTCATTTTTAGCTTTACTTAAAATTTTCTCGGCTTCGATTCGAGCTGATTTTTTTTGAAGTTCATCTTTGTATTTTTTAACAAAAAATACACCTATGCCGCCCAAAACCAATCCAACAATTATTGAAATTATAATTTCCATTTCAGTCCTTTACTTCTACGCATTTGCTTTCCGTAATAATAATATCCATCTTGATATCCCAACTGTCGACAGGCAGATGGTCATCTGTCCACTGACAATCAAAACAAATCCCTATTTTTAATCCTTTAAAATTTGACAAATATTGATCGTAAAATCCTTTGCCTCGCCCAAGCCGTTCCCCAAAAGCGCTGAAGCCCAAACCTGGAACCAACACAGCATGAATCTCGCTTGTTGAAACCAAAGCTCCTGACGCGGGGTAGCGAAACCCTAAAGAGCTATCCGCCCAATCAGCCTGGCTGTAATTCGGCACACTTAAAAATCGCATTTCCTGACCAGAAATATCAGGAAAACAAAGTGGAACTCCCAGCGAAGAATATAAATTTGCCAAGTTAGGCTCATCCATAAGGCCGCTAAAAACCGCCACAGTCCCACTAACATTGCTTAAAATCGGCAACAATTGATTAGTAATCCGAGACTCAGCCGACGATTTCCCAGCCGAATTGGCAACAAAGAGCCGCAATCGCTCTTTCAAATAAACCCTAAAATCCGTCTTAGTATTAGCCCCATTCAAATCCGAAATCAAAACCCACCCTACCTGTTTCAAGCACCTGGCTTAGGAAAGGTCTAAAGGGGCCATATGCAAGGCGGGTTTGGTGAAGTTTCGCGGGCTAGGCGCCCCCAAGGCGTACGTCCAGTACGTTGAGCGAAGTTTCAACAAATCCAACGAAGCAGATGGCGGCTTTAGGCCTTTCCGCGTGAGTTTTCGAGGTCTACTGAGAGTTTAAGAACCCGTTCTTCTATCTTTTCTAATTCCCGATGGGCTTTGCGTTTCAAAAGAATTAATTCCTCAGCTAAATTGAGAGCGGTCAATACGGCCGCATTTTGATAAGACCCATGTTTAGTTAATGCTAGAGACTCTTCCATCTTTTTATTGATAAAAGCGACAAGCTCTTGAACGGTTGCATCATCATGGTTAGTTTTTAGGCGATACGGGATCCCAGCTATTAGAAACTCGTAGGCTTTCGCTTCGCGAGCGGCACCACTGGCTTCTCTGGCCATTCCTTTTTCTTTAACTAAACCATTTTCAGAGCGAATCATTGTTCTACCTTCTCAGATATTCGAAAACTTAAATTAATTATATATTCTAAATATTTAATGTCCATCAATTTATCGTTTCAAACACAAGCAAAGTACTCCTTGAGTTTTCTTGCTCTCACATTTGAGCTGCGTCTTGTCGCGACTGCTCGACAGATCCAACTCAATCGTCTTATCGTTGCTTGTTTTGTAGGACATTTCCATTTTATTTGCCTTTGTATCAAGCCAAAGAGATTCATCTTCAATCAAGGAAACATCGAGCAGAAACCTTTGCGGCACCTCTTTAAGAGGGTTTTTAAACTTCTCTTTTTTAACAGGAACCATTTCAGCGACGTCATCCTTATCTAGCTTTTCTAGGTAAAAATCATATTCTGGCAACCCCTTGGTCCATTTTTGTAAACTGATGGTCAGCCGATGCGTTTCTGGACCCAGTTTTGGATCGATAAACAGAATTTTTCGATAGCGCAAAACTGACTTATTTGAAGGAAAGGCATTGCCGATAGTTTTCTTCAGTTGATCCAAATCTACATCAAATTCCAATTTTTCATTTTTCAATTCTGAATAGCAATTTATGACATTTTGATAAGAAATAGAGGGAAATTTTTTCTTGTTTTGCGTTTCAGCAAAAACTGAAAAAAAGCACATACATAGAATGGAGAAATACATACAAATCTTTTTTATCACTCGCTTAGTTTTCCGTTTACCTAAGAAAATGTCTATACTTATTTTAATTTTGGCTTTCGCAATTGCCCTGGCCCATTTTGTCCAAAATGCAGTTGCCTATTCGCCAGAGGTAGTCAAATCTTCCAATTCAATTTTTTCGACTTTTAAATACCTCAACAGGGCCTTGCTGCATGTTTTAGAAACTTTATTTTTATTTTTGGCCACACACTGAGGCAAAAACTCAGGACCCGAAAAATCACCTTTACAAAACTTTTTGATTTCGATTTTACAGTTAGATCGCAAATTATCTACAGATAATTTCAAATTATCCTTAGCCATGGCTTGGGAGGCTAAAACTGCGATCAAAAAGTAAAAAGGTACAAGTAGCCATTTCATATATTTCCTCTATTTTAATGTTAAAAAGCCCCGTCAGATACTGCGTGGTTCCTTTGAAAAAGCCATAGCTAGATAGCACCGTTTCTGTCAATAATGATTCAGCCACAAGGTAGAAATGGGGTCATTTGAATTTTATCCTAATCGTATGTGCCATGATACTAGTAAGTCCAATGCTTTTGATACTATGGCTGTTACATTTGACCACAAAATCGAATGTTTCAATAAAAAAAGACTCCCGGTCAACAACGATACAAATGACTTCGTTTTCCCTTTTAGGCACTTTTGCGGCACTTAGAATCTGGTGGATTTTTTTTGATGATAGCTCGGATAAAATAGATGGTTGGATTGAATTTTTTGGCCACAATGTTCCACCAATTTCAAGCAGTGCTCCCTTTTTTCTGATCACACTGTTTTCAACTTGGCGCTGCTTATACTTGGCTCGACGCGAGATTGAGTTTAGTTTAAATTTTCGACTATGGGCGCTTCTAAATTTAATTAGTGCCTATATTCTGACAGCTCTATCGATCGTTTCGATTTTTAGTTCGGCTTTACCATCTATTAAATAAAATAACCGGATTGCGTCTTTATGTCTTCGTCCACCGTCAACGTAAATCGTCCAAGCTTGGGAATTTCAAAACTAATTCGATCAATTCGTTCATCGGTAAAGTGGGCAACGGCATCGCTTGATTGCAAGGTAGAATTGAACTCACCATCAAGGGACTGTATCGGTCGCACCCCAAGAGAATCGGCATCATTTGGAATCTTAAAAACACAAAAAGCCCACGTTTTTAAGGTATCATGGGCATTTATTAAAATGGGAAGCGCGTCTGTTTCTTTTTTTAATAAAAAGTAGCTCCATTCTAACATCCAGGGCAATTCGGCGACAAAAATAAACTCTGGATTCGACCAGGATATTGGTTCAAATTTAATACTTGGATCTGCAGGCATCAAATCATGCTGCACTATTCTGGTTTTTTTATCCATAACTAGACATTTCGAAACTAGAATTCGATTTTTAAGCATTGCAAACGGAAGCCCTGAAAAAACTTTTATCAAACTTAAAATAAGGGTTGGCTCTATAACCTGAAGGACCCATTCCAAATGAACAGAGTTTTCCTTTATCGACATTACCATTTTTCTAGGCCGAGAACTGATTAATGATGGATCAAATGACAAAACTTCCATTTTATTCTGCTCTTTTTATTGCTACTACTCTCACAATATTGAATCTACATATTCGCGCTTGGAAAAGGCTTTCAAATCATTGATTTTTTCGCCGATTCCTAAAATTTTAATCGGAATTTTAAGCTCGTTACTGATGCCAATCACAACACCGCCTTTCGCGGTCCCATCCATCTTTGTCAGAATAACCCCTGTCAAATTCAAAGCCTGATGAAATTCGCGCGCTTGAATCAATGCATTTTGTCCCGAGTTTGCGTCCAGCACAATCCAAACATCATGAGGGGCCTCAGGCAAATTTTTAGTCATGACTCGTTTTACTTTTTTTAGCTCTTCCATCAAATTCACCTGCGTGTGCAGTCGACCTGCTGTATCGATAATAACCAAGTCATATTTTTGAGCTTTGGCCTTGGCCACGGCATCAAAGGCCACGGCACTTGGATCGGTCACGCCTTCTGGTGAAAATATTTCGACCTGTGCTCGATCAGTCCATACTTTTAACTGATTTTGTGCGGCGGCTCGAAATGTATCCCCCGCAGCCACAAGGACTCGCTTTCCTTGGCTTGCCATTAAGGCCGACAATTTACCTATCGTAGTGGTCTTGCCCGCGCCGTTAACACCCACAACCATCAATACCGTGGGGCCATCAGATGCCCACTTCAATCTTTGAGTAATTTCAATTAAATCCATTTCCATGGGTCCGTTTGAAGTTTGCAAAATCGAAAGAATTTTTTCTCGTAGAGATTTCTTAATGGCTTCTAGATTTTTCTTATCGGCACTGGATAGTTTCTCATCTAAATAGGCCATTAGGGACTGCACTGTTTGTGAACCCATGTCCGCCGTGTAGAGAATTTCTTCAATATCATCTAATGGCCGACTGGCATCGGCTGAAAAAACACTCTTGATTCGTCCCCAAAAATTCTCTTTTGTTTTTGCCAGCGCTTTTTCTACTGTATTTTCAAGGGTAGTATCAAGCACGGTATCGTGTTGAACCAGTTTTAACGGCGAGTCGCCAGGTGACGACGAAATCTTTTCTGGAGCTTTTAATTTAGGCGCATCCGCGATCAGTGGATCAATCGGTCGTTCATGAAGTGCTTTCTGTTCATTTTTTGGCTTGCGCATTGCCTTCAGAATAAAAGGAGTAAAAATCGCAAGCATTATCAAACCAGAAACTAGTACTAATATCTGAATCGCATGCGCGTGCGCATCTGGAAACGTCACCATATTATTGAATATCTTGAAGGGATACAGAAACCATTGTCGATACGCCACGCTCTTGCATAGTCACACCATAGAGTTTTTTGGCGACTTCCATTGTGTGTTTATTATGAGTCACCACGATGATCTGAGATCGTTTTGACATCTCTCTTACCAAATCGTTGAATCGGAACACGTTTGCATCATCCAGGGGAGCATCAACCTCATCCAGCAAGCAATATGGAGATGGCTTAACTAGAAAAATTGAAAATACTAACGCCACAGCTGTCAGCGCTTTTTCACCGCCGGACATAAGCGACACATTTTGCATTTTCTTTCCAGGAGGCCGCGCTACGATTTCAATACCCATTTCAGTTTTTTCTGGGTCTTCATGCAGTTCAAGCTTAGCTTCCCCGCCGCCAAATAATACCGGGAATACGCGTGTAAATCGTTCATTTACCAAATCAAAGGTTTCTTTAAATTTCTTCGAGCAAATTCTGTTGATACGATCAATGACCCGACGAAGTTGTTCTTTGGCTTCGACTAAATCGTCATACTGTTTTGTTAAAAATTCATAACGTTTGGATGTTTCATCGTATTCTTCTATCGCTGATAAATTAACTTCACCAATGCGTGATAGCTTTTCTTTTAATTCTTTAAGCTCAGTTTCCGCTATAAAGGAATCGCCCGTGCGTTCTACGTATTTATGAATAACGTCCGGAAGCTGCAATAAATAGCGTTCACGCACTTGATCGACTAAATATTGCTCTTTCATTCGCGCCTGATCTAACTTTAGCTGGGCATCATTCATCAGCGCTAACCGATCATTTTTAGACTTCTGCAACGAGGCCAATTGATCAGCATAACCTGAAAGCGAATTCGACAATTCTTCAAACGTATTTTTTTCTGTCGAAAACTGAGTTTTCAATGTTTCCAAAGTTGTGAGCCATTTTTCAAATTCAATTTTCTTTTCTTCTAAGGCATACTGACTTTCTGTCATTTTTTCAGAATACATTTCTGTTTCTTCAGTCATTCGAGACAATTGAAGTTGTAAATCACTTAATGACCTAGAAACCATTTCCAATTGCTTTGAAACGCCTGTGTACTCTTGGTTTTTTGAAGCGAGTTCAATTTGCAGACTGGTAACGATCTGTTGCAGCTCTGGAAATCCCTTTTGAGTAACTTCTAATTCTGAGTCCAAAGATTTAACAAGTTCTTCAATATCTACTTTTTTAATTCGGACATCTTCTTGAGTCGTCAAATATTCATTCTGTTTGTCTGTCAAAATATTCAATTGATCTTGAATTCGTTTTATTTCGCGATCTTGTTTATCTACCGCATACTGAGCGTTCACAAGTTCTTGTTCAGCACGGTCTAAATCTTTTTGAAGCTCGCGAACTTTGATTTCCTGTTCTACTTTGCGTTTTTGTGCGCCCTCAAAATCAGACACAATCGTTTGCAACTGATCGTCTAGTTTTTTTAGCGACAATTGCGCTAGACTCAGTTTTCCAGCCCACTCATTTTTTTGAGCCGTTAAATCTTTGATTTGGTTTTTTCTGTGTAAAATACCCGATTCAGAGGACCCTTTGGATCCGCCTGATATGACTCCATCATGAGTGACTGAATCACCATCCAAAGTCACAAAAGTCCAACCTGGATACCGTGATCTAAGCTCGATTCCGCGATTTAAATCATCCACAACAGCAATGTGTTCAACAAAATAACTCACTGATTTTTCAAATTCGGGTTTTGATTTTACAACATCCTTAAGCAAAACTTTAACACCGGCTTCGTTCGCTGGTGACAGTTCGGTATTCATTGCGTGAGATTCGTTCACGGCTAGAAAACTAGATCGACCCGAGCGTGAATTTTTCAAATATTGAATAGCATCCACACTGGCTTGTGGATCCTGAGCCAACAACATTTGCAGTCGATGCCCTAGTGCGGACTCCATAGCCACTTCATAACCAGGATCTACTTCAACAACATCGGAAACAGGTTTAAATTCAGAATCGTGGGCGTTTGCTGAGCTTGCTGATGAATCCATTTCTGTTTCATAGCTGGTCACACTTCCATCAGCATGCATTTCAGTCTGAGTTGCGGTCTGCTTCTTTTGAACTTTGGATTTTTGCCAAAGTAGAACGGATTTGACTCCAGTTTCAAAACCTTCAAAGCTGGATTGCAAATTTACTAAACCATACAAACTTGATGTTGTACGGCCTAGTAAATCTTTAAATTCTTCGACTTCTATTTTCTTTTCTTGAACCTGTGCTGTTAAGATTTTCTTATTAGCTTCAAACGAATCCACGTCGCTATTTAAATCTAGTGACAATTGACGATTTTTATCTAGTTCAGAAAAAATCCGATTTCTTCGCGATTCAAACTCGATTTGTTTTTCACGCAATTCATTGGCAACCAACTGTTCGTTGGTTTCTTTTTCTTCTTGATCATTGATCTGAGTTTCTAATCCCTGAGTTTTGGCTTCCAGTGCATTTAATGACTGGCCCACTGCAAATAGCTCGCGTCGTTTTTCAGTCAGCAAGTCATCCACTTCTTGTATTCGCGCCTGGTCTTTTTTGAAAATTTCATTGCGATCTTGAAAGTCAATCTGCAATCGATCGACATCGATTTTGAGCTGCTCTGATTGAATTTGTAAACTGTCTTGATCACGAATTAATAATTCCAATCGCGCTTGTTGTTCCTGCATCAAATTGCCGGTCATTTGTTCGTTACGACGGGCCTGCTCGATTTCAAAACGCAGCTCTTGGATTTCCATTTCTTTCTTGGATACTTGAGATTGTTTATCATAGTAAGAAGTCTGCAATACTTCGACTTCTTTTTCTTTTTCTAATACTTGCAATTTTAGTGTTTCAAATTCAGCTTGTAAGGTCGATAGCTGCGATTCGCCTTCGACTTCCATCGCTTGGGCTTCGCTAAATAGACGCTGGGCTTCGTCCGCTGTATTTTTTAATTCCAAATACTGTTTTGACGACAACCAAAGATCTAAATCTTCAACCTGGTTTTTTAAGTTTCTATAGCGTTCCGCTCGCTGGGCCTGCCGCTGCAAAGAATCGATTTGGCGTTTTAATTCACCAATAATATCTTGCAACCGAATCAAGTTTTGATCTGTTTGAATTAATTTTCTTTGTGATTCTTTTTTGCGTGCTTTGAATTTTGTAATACCAGCCGCTTCTTCGATTAAATGACGGCGATCTTCGGGCTTAGAGGTGATAATTTTACCGATCATCCCTTGCTGGATAATTGAAAATCCTTTTGAACCCGCGCCAGTGTCCATGAAAATTTCTTGAACATCTTTTAATCGTGCTGGTTCTTTGTTAATAAAATATTCGCCATCACCACTGCGGTGAAGTCGACGAGTCACCATGATTTCTGTGTGTTTGATGTATTTAATTGGGAATGGTCCACCGTCATTTTCAAGAGTCAAAGACACTTCGCACATGCCCATCGGCGCATAACCTTCAGCCCCGGCAAAAATTACGTCTGTCATGGTAGAGCCACGCAGATCTTTAGCCGACATTTCACCCATGACCCACACTAGGGCATCCACGATATTGGATTTTCCACAGCCATTGGGCCCAACGACGCCCGTTATCCCGGCATCAAATTGAATCACTGTTTTATCTTTGAAAGATTTAAAACCAACGAGTTCTAATTTTTTAATTCTCAATGTCGCTTCCTTTTCCTAGATAGATCAAACCTCAAAAAAAAGATTTGATCTAACCTTTACTTATGTTTCAACAATTGGCGTAAGTGCGTCTTTCAGATTTAGTGCTTGAGTTTTTGTGAATTTAGTGTGGCTCGAGCCGCCGCGAGCCGCGCTATGGGCACCCGATAGGGCGAACAACTGACGTAATCCAAGCCGGCGCCGTTGAAAAACTCGATCGATTCAGGGTCACCACCGTGTTCTCCGCAAATCCCAACTTTCAATTTAGGCTTAGAACGGCGGCCATTTTCAACCCCCATGCGCACTAAAGCGCCCACACCCAATACATCGATTGTGACAAAAGGATCCTTATCAAAAAGGCCCTTGGTTACATAGGTGCCTAAAAATCGACCAGAATCATCACGCGATAATCCTAAGGTGGTTTGCGTCAAATCGTTGGTGCCAAAGCTGAAAAAATCGGCATGATCGGCGATGGTTTCAGCCATAACGGCCGCCCGAGGCAATTCGATCATGGTGCCAATCAAATATTTAAAGGTAACGCCCTTTTCTTTTTGAACGCGCTGAACTTCCGTCAACGTCAATTCCCGAAGCATTTCTAGTTCTTTTTCAACGGCAATCAGCGGAATCATAATTTCCGGAGTCAAGGTCATGCCCTGTTTTGTCAAATCCGCGGCGGCTTCGGCAATGGCCCGCACCTGCATGATGTAAATCTCTGGATACGTGATCGCCAGTCGACAACCACGATGCCCAAGCATGGGATTGAACTCATGCAAGTTTTTAATTTTTGAATGCAGTTTATTTTCATCCCAGCCAATGCGCTTGGACAGTTCTGTGATTTCCTTATCTGTATGAGGCAAAAATTCATGCAGTGGTGGATCTAAAAGACGAATCGTCACTGGGTAGCCTTGCATAATTTTAAATAACTCGGAAAAATCAGTTCGCTGCATAGGCAATAATTTTGCGAGCGCCCATTCACGCTCGACTTTGGAATCAGCCAAAATCATTTCACGAACAGCATCGATTCGATCGGCGCCAAAAAACATATGTTCGGTTCGGCACAATCCGATTCCTTGCGCCCCAAAATCACGGGCCGTTTGAGCATCTTTTGGCGTGTCGGCATTGGCGCGAACTTCCATTCGACGTTTTTTATCAGCAATCGCCATGATGGTTGCAAAATAGTTGTCTAGTTTTGGTTCTACGGTTTTTACTTCACCCAAATACACTTCGCCGGTGCCACCATCTAAGGTAATGATGTCGCCCTTTTTTAAAACATAGCCTTTAACTTTCATTGTTTCCTGGCGGTAATCGACTTCGACTTCACCGCAGCCAGCGACGCAACATTTGCCCATTCCACGCGCCACAACGGCCGCATGGGATGTCATGCCTCCACGAGTTGTTAGAATTCCTCGGGCCGCATTCATTCCCGCAATATCTTCAGGTGAGGTTTCGATTCGAACCAAAATAACTTTGTGGCCCTGTTCTTTCCATTCGACCGCTTCTTCAGATGAAAATACGATTTGTCCGTGAACGCCCCCAGGGCTGGCTGGTAAACCTTTAGCTAAAATTGTTTTGTGGGCCTTGGGATCTAGAGTCGGATGTAAAAGTTGGTCTAGTGACGCCGGATCCACACGCAGTATTGCTTCGTCTTCAGTGATTAGTTTTTCACCGATCATGTCACACGCAATTCTTAAGGCAGCCGCCGCTGTTCGTTTTCCATTGCGAGTCTGCAGCATCCATAATTTTGATTTTTCAATTGTGAATTCTATATCCTGCATATCGCGGTAATGCTTTTCTAATTTTTGATAAATAGAAACCAATTCTTTAAACGCAACAGGCATTAATTCTTCAAGCGACTTGTGCCCCGAGTCTTTGGCTGACAACACCGTCAATGGCTGCGGCGTTCGAATTCCCGCCACCACGTCTTCACCTTGTGCGTTGACCAAAAATTCGCCAAAAAATTGTTTTTCGCCGGTAGAGGGATCACGAGTGAAAGCGACTCCGGTAGCGGAATCATCGCCCATATTTCCAAAAACCATGGACTGAACATTGACGGCTGTGCCCCAGGCTGCCGGGATGCTATTTAATTCGCGGTAGGTAACCGCTCGGGGCGTATTCCAAGATCTAAATACAGCGGAAACGGCGCCCCAAAGCTGTTCCCAAGGATCAGCGGGAAACATGTGACCTGTAATTTGGTGAACCAGATCTTTGAATTTTTTTACAAGTCGTTTCAAATCATCAACCGTCAATTCGGTATCTAAGTGGTATTTTTTTTCTTCTTTTAAATCTTCCAATGTCACTTCAAGCAAAGAGGAATTCATTCCCATCACGACATCAGAATACATTTGCACAAAGCGTCGATACGAATCCCAGGCAAATCGAGGATTGCCTGACGAGGTCGCCAAGCCTTCAACAGTCTGGTCATTCAGACCTAAATTTAATATCGTGTCCATCATGCCCGGCATAGATGCTCGTGCCCCAGATCGAACGGAAAATAAAAGCGGATTTTTAACATCGCCAAATTTTTTACCAATTTTAGATTCGACCCGCGCCATGGATTCCATAACTTTTGGTTTTACCCAGTCTGGCAAATTATTTCCATTTTGATTAAAGTGTGTGCAGATCTCTGTGGATATCGTGAATCCCGGAGGCACCGGCAATCCCAATGCCGTCATCTCTGCCAAGTTAGCGCCTTTGCCGCCTAGGATGTTTTTCATCCCGGCATTTCCCTCTGCTTCACCCGCAGAAAAGAAATAAACAAATTTTTCGGGAACTCGGAGTGCATTTTGGCTACTTTGAGTCGTTTGCATAGGCTGGCCCCTTTTTGTGATGAATTTGTGAAAAGAGTTAACAATTTGAAGGTGGATTAGGCAATGGGAAGTCTAATATTAACAGGGTGCGCGCAAGGAATTTAAATCGAAGAGCCGGTAATGGATTTAAAACGAGGGATTGCTCTAATTGATAAGGTATGACTAAACCGCTTACTGCGTAGGACATTTAGCTTGAAGTCTTACTTCTATTCATCAACGAATTGCCGGGCAATTCGGAATTTTCTCAGAGTTAGATTGATTTTTTAGGGAAGGAGAATCGACACGAAGAACCGATTTTGCACCCTTATTAGGTGTGAAGATTAAATTGATCCTATTTTCATTGTACATAGTTTTGGCGATTGACGCTTTGTCACCTGCTCGCGCAAATTCGGCATGTCATAGTTTCTACAGCAATGAGTTGTCTCAGATTGAAGCAGAATACGAATCCTATAATTTCCGTCGTGACATTTTAGATCCCAACATCTTGCAAAAGGCCTATCAGGGACAGCAGTTCAGTGAAGCCTGGGGTATCTTCAAAAAGCTATCTCCTTATTTTATAGCGGAGATTTTTTCAATTTATAGAAACGAGCACATCGTATTTCTGGGTCGGGATGCCGAATATTTCTATGACCTGGCCAGAATGTTTAACAATGGGGCCGCGTCGACGTCCAGAATCCATTTAGTTAATATAAATGACCATACAAAAAACAAAAATGAAATCCAGCCTTATCTTGAATCCCTGGGCTTGAGCGAGATTGAAATCTCAAAACGTGGAGTCGTTTTTGTGGATACAGGCTATCGCGGTTCTATCTTGTACAGCCTTAGAAAAACATTTAGTCCACCGGCCCGAGCTAAAATGTTTGGTCATATGTTGCATGGAAAAAAACAAATCTATTCTGGAAAAAGAATCGTTGCGACCTCTTGGCTAAGTCTTAGTTTTTTGGAAAATATTACGCCTGAGGCATCTGTCGTTTTGGAGGACCTTTCGGGTGCATCTAAAATCGAAGGCTTGCCCCATCAAACAGGGCGAGTGCAGAAATATCAAAAAGTCGGAAACACCTGGCATGCACTTTCTGCTTTTGAAAAAAATAGAACTGAAAGCAATATGGCCAGTGACCTTCGCCAGGATCTAAAATATACATTTCAAAACAGAGAATCGCTAGAATCGTACAGAATGGTTATTGAAGAAATGATACGATTGCAATTTCAACCAGAATACATTCCAAAAGATGCAAAACTAGCTGAAGATAAACAATTGTATTTAAAAACGCTAGAAGAGATTAAAAGAATCAAAAAGTCCGGTGATGCCAACCCGTAGCCGCTTTAGACTAAAGAATGGAATTTTATTAACATTTATAATGCCAAAGTTTGAATTGAATTACTTCTGTGGTTTTAGGGCTAGGGCATATAAAAGGTTTTTTCCTTATCTTCAGTATGTATTTCCCAAGATCGAACAACCTATGCTTAAGCTCTACCCATGTCTTTTTGAAGCGATTCTGTCTCCTAAAAGTCAAATTAGAATTTAGGAAACAAAACTAAATGATCCCAAGAAAAATAAGCGTGACCCTTTCTTTTTTTGCTTTTACGCTCGATCTATGAAATCTAAAAGCCTTGTCATCACTTTTATGACTACAATTTTTTCTATATTAGCTTTACTTGCGCAATGGTTTGGTTTTGCCTTTTCTCGAGAGATATTTGTTAATTCTTGTGAGCCTAGCGAAATCAATTACAATTCTTTTGATCCGTATTGCCTCAAAGTCATCAAATTAAATCTTGCCTTAAATTCTCGATGGATAATCACAATATCGAAGGCCGCAGATCCCGATTATGGTTTTATACTCAACTATCCGAGCCCTGACATAATTGGCAATGAAGAAATTGAGGGCCTCAAGGTTTTCTGGAAACCTGAAGGAATAGAACTTGAAACAATGTGGAATGTAAGGCTCTTCATACCGAAACAAAGATTTGTCGGGGGCCGATAAATTAGTCGCAGCAACCTTGATCCCATATTTCGGGTTCTGACAATCGCGTTTATCGGTAACTAGTGTTTCTGAAACCGGGTTAAAAAACTATTAACTTAATTTTTATTCATACCGAAGGGCATCGATTGGATTTAGCAAGGCTGCTTTTCTGGCGGGATAAACGCCGAAGATAATTCCAATCATGGCCGAAAAAAAGAACGATATTAAAACTGAGGACAACGAAACATACGTCGTCCACCCGATCGCTGCGGACAAAAGCAGAGTCAGACACCAACCGAGAAAGATTCCGCACATTCCGCCCATCACGCTAACGACAAGAGATTCAGATAAAAATTGCGCCAAAATATCTTGGCGTTTGGCTCCCAAAGCTTTTCGCAAACCAATCTCACGGGTACGTTCGGTCACTGACACCAGCATGATGTTCATAATGCCGATCCCCCCAACAAGTAAGGAAATCGTAGCGATCGCCGCCAGAAGTAAGGACATTGTTTTACTACTTTGCTCCATTGCCGCTTGAATATCGGCCATGTTTCGAATTTGAAAGGCTTCACTTTGTTGAGACATAGGAATTTTATGTTGATCCGTTAAAACTTGGGTTATCTGAGACATCGAATCATCAATATTTTCTGGCTTGTCGATTTCAACTTCTAACATTTCTAAATAGTTACGGCCCAACAATCTTTTCATTCCGGTTTCAAGTGGAACTAGCACATTGTCATCTTGATCCCGAAAACTATTCGCACCCTTTTCTGGCAAAATACCGATGATTTGAAAATTAATTCGATTTATTTTAATCATTTCGCCAATAGCCGAGCGTTCGCCAAATAACTCTCGACGAACGGTTTCGCCGATCACGGCTACTAGAGATCGCTTGTTGTTTTCTTCTTCCGTAAAAAAACGACCAATCGCTGGAATCGAATTATGCATCGGCGCCCAATCGGGCGAAACTCCAGACACGCTAGAATTCCAATTATTTGTAGAACTGCGAACTTGGACGCGTCCATTTACAACTCCAGATAAGCGGGCCACATTGCGACTGCGTAACCGAATAACATCCAGATCTTCGACTGGTAATCGATTGGCTGCTCCCGATTCTTGGGTAACTCCGCCAACCCTCACTGAACCGGGCCGGATCACTAACAGGTTTGAACCCAATGACGAAAGTTGTTCCTGAATCGCTTTTTGAGCGCCAGTTCCTAACGCTAACATGGTCACGACAGCAGCCACTCCGATTAAAATTCCAAGCATAGATAAACCTGTTCGGATTTTATTTGCCATCAATGTATTATAACCTTGTTTAAAATAGCTTAGTATATCTTCGATCCAATTGCTTTTGGTTACCTTTAACGGGGCTTCATGGACTGACCCAATTTCTTTTTGTTGTGAGTGGGATTCAAGTAGAGCCTTTTTGGATTTTTTAATGTCAGAGTGAATGACTCCATCACGGATTCGAATCACTCGGTTTGCTTCTTCGGCCACTTCTTCTTCGTGGGTGACAATAATAATAGTTATGCCAGCGCGGTTCAGCTGTCGCAACAAACTTATGATTTCAGCCTGACTTTGAGAATCCAAATTTCCCGTTGGCTCGTCCGCTAGAACCATACGCGGACTGTTGATCAAAGATCTTGAAATGGCCACTCGCTGTTGCTGTCCGCCTGACAATTCATTGGGACGATGATGTTTGCGTTCGTTTAGGCCAACCGTTGCGAGCAATTTTTCTGCCCGCGCGTTTCCTGAAAATCGCTTAGAGTAAAGCAACGGCAACGCCACATTTTCAACTGCGTTCATTCGTGGCAATAGGTTGAATTGCTGAAATATAAAACCAATTTCGCCGCGACGAACTTCCGAAAGTTCATCTTCGCTCATCTTTGAGATTTCGGTTCCATTTAATTTGTAAGATCCCGAGGACGGAACATCTAGCATCCCTAAAATATTCATTAACGTCGACTTTCCTGATCCCGACGGGCCCATAATAGCTACGAATTCACCGTCGTCAATACTGAGGCTAACCCCTTTTAGGATTTCAAGCGACTGGCCGCCCATATCGTATTTTTTTTTTACGTTGCTGATTTCAATCATGGACGCGAACCACCACCGGTGCCCCGCGGACGCCCGTTGCCCAAAGGCGAAAACGGTGATGAGGATTTGTCTTTTTTAGCGAGAATTTTAAACAAAACTGTCTCGCCAACCTCAAGGCCGTTCACGACTTCAGTTTGTTTGCCGTCCGAAGCCCCAAGTTTAATATTTTTTTCAGTCGGCGGGTCGCCCTCTTTTTTAACCAAGATTGTGGGTTTGCCTGTATCGTAACGAATAAACTCAGTTGGTATCACGATGCTATTTTCTTTTTTGTTTACATTAAAAGTCACATTCGCTGTCATTCCACTACGCATAAATTCTGGGGTCGAGCCCGGCAAAACATCAATCAAATAGGTCGTTACGTTATTTACGGTTTTTGCTTCATAAGCGATGCGATCCACTGTGGCTTTGATCGGGTCGTCCGGGTAGGAATCTAAAACAACATCACAGACTTGGCCTTTTTTTATTTGCGCCAGATCGGTCTCGTCCACTTGCGCTTTAACAGTTAGTCGATTTGACATGACTAAAACGGCATCATTCGATGTAAACGTTTGACCTGATTCCACATTCTTACTTATGATCATTCCAGGCAGTGGCGCTATGATGGGCGTAGCTTTATACAAATTTTCCCATCTTGAAAGTTCTTCGGCACCTTGCGAACGCGCGGAATCCATCAGAGCAGCCCGTTCTGTCGAACTCATCCATGCTAAAATTTGGCCTTTGGAGACTTTTTGCCCTTCTTCGACAAGAACTTTTTCAATTCGACCAGCGACGGGCGGTTTGATTTCTAATCTGTTTTCGGGTTGCACTGTGCCCGTTGCCAAAATGGTTACGGCGATTTCACCTCGGGCGACGACATAATCTTTGTATTGAATTTTTTCTGTCTTTCCAAAAATAAAATAATAACCAACACCTAATACTAATAAAACAGCAGGGCTTATGTATATCCACTTTTTATTTTTCATGGTACTAATCCTATTCCTTGAGTTTGCTCCCAATTGGCTTGTCCAACAATTCGATCGCGAAAACTCAATAAATTACTTTTCTCGCGCTGAATGCGATCGTTTTCAACCAGATCCCATTCTTCAAATGACATCAAGCCGTTGTTGTATTTCTTTTTTGCAATTTCAGAGCGCATTTCAGCCGCTTGTTTAAATTTTTCGTCTACTTTAACTTTTTCAATCGCCAGTTTGTATTGCAAATAGGCTTGCTTCAACTTCACAATTACTTGATAGGAGACTGTTGTTTGATTGATATCAGCTGATAGCTTGCGATATTTAGCTGATTCTTTGTTGGCCCAATCACGGCCCCCTGAATAAATCGGGATAGTCAAACTGAGTCCAATAGACCAGCGATCGTTGGCTGGCGGAAAAACGGAATCTGTTTTGCCTAATGTACCGGTCAAATCAAGCGATGGATAAAACCCTGCTTGGCTTTGCTCAAGCGAAAACTGACTCGCTGTGGATTGGGCTACAGCTTTTTGATACTCGAGCGTCAAAGTGGCTAATTTTTTGAAATCAAACTCTTGGTAATCCAACAAGTCGTTTTTTGGAATATCATTAGCGACACTTGTTTTACTTTCTGAAATCGATAGACCTAAAACTTGGGCAAATGAATTTCGAGCTACTTCCAATTGTAATTCAGCTTGAATGCTATCGTAAACGGCCTGTTGCAAGTAGGCTTCAGACAATAGCACCGATCCCTTATTTTCCCGGCCACTGGCAAAACGAAGTTGGACAATATTCAGATTTTCTTTTCGACGGGCCATGATAGTTTGTGCCAACTTCACCGATTCTTGAGCATAAATTAAACTCGCATAGGCAATTCTAAAATCGCTGCTGATTTTTGCTTTAGACTGTCGATATTGAAAATCCGCTATCAAAGTATTTTGCTGAGCTTCTCGGTATTTGCTTAAATCAGAAAATCCAGAAAATAAATTTTCAGACAAAGTCAAATTAGCCGTTTCTGCCCGCTGAGACTGCGATGATAGAGAGGCATTGTAACTTTGTGTTGAACTGACACCGGCGGATACATTTGGTAAAAATCCAGACTTAGCCGCCCCTTGCTGCGCTTTTACACTTTCATAAGAATCTTTGGCGCCTTGAAGTTCTGGATTATTTTTTATGACTTGCGAAAGACTGCTTTGCCAATCAAAAGTTTGAGTTCTGCCTAAAAATGGAAAAAATCCGATAAGAAGCACTAGGGTGATCATCTTCATGATTCAAATTTTCACCCAGTAGTTCAAATTCTCCAATTGAATTCTGCAAAATCTAGAACAAATGCCTCAAAAAATTATGTTTCCGTTCCACAATCTTTACACAATTGATGAATTTGATGATTAGGAATAAAAAGTACGTAATCCGCTGGCTACAAACGCATTCAAATCTTTGATGGGAACACGTTGCTGCGACATCTTGTCACGGTGACGCACAGTTACCGCTTGATCGTTTACCGTGTCGAAATCAACAGTCACACAAAATGGGGTGCCAATTTCATCTTGCCGTCGATAGCGCTTTCCAATCGATTGTGAATCATCATATTGAACGTCAAACTCTTCAGCCAATTGATCTCTCAATGGTTCTGCAATCACCGATAGTTCTTCTTTTTTTGACAAAGGCAATATGGCAACTTTAATAGGAGCGATCTCTGGGTGAAGCGCCAAAATCGTGCGAACATCTTCGACGCCTTTTTCATCTTTAGTGACCTCTTCTTTGTACGCATCACACATGAAAGCTAAAAATAAACGATCGCATCCGACTGCTGTCTCGATAACGAATGGTAAATATTTTTCTTTGTTCGGTTCATCAAAATAGTCTAAGTTTTTTCCAGAAAATTTCGAATGTTGAGTTAAATCAAATTGCGCGCGATTGTGAATTCCTTCAAGCTCGCTAAAGCCCATAGGAAATCGATACTGAACATCGACAGCGGCTTTTGCGTAATGCGCTAGCTCCGTCGGTCCATGAGGCAAAAACTGCAAGTTTTCAGGATTGATTCTATATTTAATATAAAAATCCCATCGACGTTTCTTCCATTCTTCAAAAAACTGCTCGTCTGTTCCTGGTTTTACAAAATATTGCATTTCCATTTGTTCGAATTCACGCGTTCTAAATATAAAATTCCCCGGCGTGATTTCATTTCTAAATGATTTTCCAATGGCTGCGATTCCAAAAGGAATTTTATAGCGCGAGCTCTGTTGGCAATTTTGAAAATTAACAAAATGCCCTTGTGCTGTTTCCGGACGCAAATAAACGACGCTGCCCGAATCTTCAACAGGGCCCATGTGGGTTTTGAACATTAAATTAAATTGCCGAGGTTCGGATAGGTTTTTTGACCCACAGTTAGGGCACTTTTTGTCTTTTAAATACGACTCTGTGTTATCAGCGCGAAATCTCGTTTTACAGTCTTTGCAATCTACCAAAGGATCGCTAAATCCGTCCACATGACCGGATGCTTTCCAAACAGTTGGATGCATTAAAATAGCCGCATCAATACCAACGATATCTTTCCGCCGAGTCATCGCAGTCCACCAAGCACGCTTCACGTTCAGTTTCATCAGCGATCCCAAAGGGCCATAATCCCAGCAGCTGCCAAGTCCGCCGTAAATTTCAGAACTTTGAAAAACAAAACCGCGGCGTTTGCTCAAACTTACCAAAGTACTCAGGTCAGTTAGTCGTCGTGTTATTTTTTCGGGTGAAACTGGGGTTTGATCCATGCTGCGATTCCTTCTTAAATTTTGGACTATACTAAAGGAATCAATTTAGTGGGTCAATCGAGGATCAGGGTAACAGTCCGAGCCAACAACCTTACTTATTGTCTAGTTTTACCACAACTTATCGAAAAGAGGCTTACTTTCGTCCATTTGAAATTATAAAATAGTCTATAACTAGAGGGCACCCCGTGATAAAAACTTGGATTTATATTTTGTTAGCCAGCACGCTGCTAAACGCTCAAACCCCAGACAAAATTAAAAAATCAGAGGACGATATTCGCCAAGAGATGCTTAAAATTTCAAGACAGCTTGGAGTCACCTGCACCGAATGCCACCTAAGCAAAAATTTTAAGACCGATGAAAAAGCCAGTTTCAAAACAACTCTTGTTCATATGAAAATGGTCGACCTTTTAAAACAAAACGGCCTCAGTGGAAAAAATGGCGAACCCGAAGCGTCTTGCTACACGTGCCATCACGGCCTTCTCAAGTTTCAGCACAAGGAAAAATTCGACGATCATTTCCGTGCAGAGCCTCCTAAAAAAGGTGGGCCTCCAAAAGAAGACATCATTGACGATAAAGCAACTGACGACAAAAACTAACGAGATTTAAAAATATTTCGTTTGGTACAGGGCCCCTTGGGAGTTTCTAGGACTGGGAGTCTCATTCTTGCTTGGTTGTTCCCGGTGAGAACAAAACCCCCAGCCATCCTTGGGAAGCTCGAATAGCAAACCGTTTTAAAAACCCCTTAGGCGGATGAGACTTTGTTTTCAATAGCCCTCAGTGCTTCCAATAAAAACTCCTGTTGCCCACTGTCTGACAAAGAACGCAATTCATTGTATTTAGCTCGGACACTTTCCACAGAGGACCCTGCCGGCAAACCAAAGACTTCGTAGGCATCCCAGCTGTGCCCGTTCCACATGAAAATTACGTTTAGCACTTTCGCGTGGACGATCTTGTCGTCGGTGAAGTATTTGGCATCGTATTTTCTTGGTTTGTAGTTGGCTGCGCTCTGAGCGTAAATGCTGGCGATATTTTCAGGATCAGGAGGTGTTTTTGGTTTTTGGGGTTCGATTTTTTTATCGGTAGTGTTACTAGTCGACATATTTAATACAGTTGGCTTGGGCGTTTCACCACGGCGAGAGATTATCCATATCACAAATATGATAACAATAAAAACTTGAACAAATACGATAAATTGACTATTCATCTTTAGTTCTAGTATCTCAAGTCTCGGTTCTAGATTCAAGACCACTTAGGACTTTTGTAAAAGGAAGATTATGGCAGCTCCCAATCCATTCGATCAACAGGCCCAAATACCAGGTGTAAAACATATTATTGCTGTTAGCTCTGGCAAAGGCGGCGTTGGTAAATCAACCGTCAGCACGCATCTAGCCTTGTCCCTAGCCAAGCGATTTAAAGTGGGTATTTTGGATGCCGATATATACGGACCTAGTCTTCCGCGAATGCTCGGATGTTTGAAACAAAAACCAGCGATAACGCCCGAGCAGAAATTGATTCCGATTGAACGATATGGTTTAAAAATTATGAGCATTGGTTTTTTAATTGAAGAAGGCGCCGCCGTTGTTTGGCGCGGCCCTATGTTATTCAAAGCGATGGATCAATTTTTACGAGATGTTGTGTGGGGTGACCTCGACTTTTTGATAGTTGATTTGCCCCCCGGCACTGGTGATGTGCAGTTAAGTTTAGTGCAAAAGGTTCCCGTTGCTGGTGCCGTGATAGTATCGACTCCTCAAAATATTTCTTTGATCGATGTAAAAAAAGCGGTTGATATGTTTCAGAGATTGCAAGTTCCGCTATTGGGAGTGATCGAAAACATGAGCTACATGATCAATCCAGTGAATCAAGAACGAATGCAGTTGTTTCCTAAAGGTGAATTGGATTCATATTTTGCATCGATTAAGGTCCCTAAATTGGGCGAAGTTCCTTTTAATTCGCAAGTCGCTTTGGCCTGTGAAGCCGGCATTCCTGTGATAGAAAGTTTCCCAGAAAGTGCGGAAGCCGTTGAATTTAAAAAAATCGCTGAAGCCTTGGCCAGTCGATTAATGTAATTGTTTCTGTCTAGCTTTTACAGCTTCGATTGAAGTCAATTTAGTTTTCATTTCCAGGGCAATGGCGGCCAAATTATCCCTGGCACCGATAGAATACAATGGCACCGGTAATTCCAAATTAGTTCGAAGTTGAAGTTTAAATGCTTGCTCCGTTTTCGTCTGCTCTACGTATTCTACGTACTCAACCACTTTTTTAGTGATGTCCATTTCCTGAGTCATGCGATTTACATAGCGTGCAAAATCCAATTTCCTTTCTCGAAAAGGTGCGACGTAGCTTTCATCATAATAGCGATACAGGATTTTCATAATAAAATCTGAGCTTAATAGCTGCATGGGTCTGCGAATAGTGCGACTATCTCCGCCGCCCATAAAATTGGCATCATCACCAAAATAACCCATGTAAGGCATTGAAAAGCTCTTTAACAATCCATCGTAAAAAGGAAACGCAACCTCTGCTTCCTGCAAAACAAATTTAAACCTGACCATCATATCTAAGGGACCTAGTTCCTTAAGTCCAACGTAGGACAATACTTCTTTCATTCCATCGCTTAAATGATACAAATAAACTACATGATGGTAGCTTTTCGTCATTTGTTCAAGACTCACACTAGCGTCGATTCCAAAAGATTCTTTTAAGCCGGGACCGAAGCGGTGAAGAATATAGAGTGTATCCAATTGCTCAACAAATTTACTAATACTTAAATTACTCTTAGCGAACCAATTAACAAACGTGCTTCCCGAAAAATCGTGCGCGGCAACTATCTTTTGAATTTTAGCGTCTACGGCTTCGGATTGTAGGTTGACTCCCTTAAGAGTAGCGTCTTTATAAAACTTCTGAGTCGCCATTTTAGAACTAA
This sequence comes from Pseudobdellovibrionaceae bacterium, assembly GCA_043757515.1. Classification (GTDB taxonomy): domain Bacteria; phylum Bdellovibrionota; class Bdellovibrionia; order Bdellovibrionales; family Bdellovibrionaceae; genus UBA2316. The sequence continues at coordinate 44,103 of JAYVPD010000197.1, read as the reverse complement.
AATTAATGATAACGTTAGTGTCAATTGGCGGCAGCTTTTCCTGCCCCTCAAGACTTAATCCATACTGCATGTATTGTTTTACTCTAAAGAAAAAATCTAGAGAATTGATTTGAATGGAATCGCCGGCAAAGTAGGATCTTTCGGCAATTTTATCGGGAAGCTTATAGGACAATGGGATAATGGAAGAAATTAATACATTCTTTTGGCCACTCGCTTTGTTTAAAACAAACTGCCAATAAGCCGCCTCGTATTTGAAAACTTTCTGTGCTAGCGCCTGTTCCATTTTCTGTTTATGGTAATAGCAATCATCAAATTCAGCTATATAGGCAAGGTAATCTTTTAGATAGTCAGAATAAAAACTTTTGAAATGATTCATTTCTGCTTCAATTTTCGACTTGTCAATACCAGCATTTACCAGCGAATCCATTACAGTTTCTACAAATAAAACAAAATAGCTGACATCTGTTCTTAAAAACTCAAGCGACTTCGTAACTTCGCCATTGTAGGGAAAAAGACTTAATAAGTTATTACTGCCACCCGATTCAGAGGTAGCTCGGCTCGCTTCAATATTTTCAGCCAATCGTCCGAAAACAAGCGAAGATCGCAAATCTTCAAGATCGAATTCTCGCGGCGTGGTAATATCATTCTTTAGACCGGCACAATATCCTTTAATGGTTTTCCACTCGGTCGAAGACATTTTCAACTTTAAACTTTCGTGTAGCTTAAAAACTTTGGTTTCTTGAAGCTGTCCCACTTTAATTACATCGACCTGAACTAATCGGCTTTGGCTAAGCCATACAAACAAGGTATGAAGTATATCTTGCTCATCAAAACCAAGCTCTTTAAAAAGCCCTAAATTAATCCCCTGATCAATGCCATCTAGTACTTCAAATTTCTGCAACATACGATCGTTTAAACTAAAATCAAACTGGTCCGCGAGTTCCCCGAGATAAAACCCTTCAGAGACCATCATAACATTTGGGACGGTGATACTAGTCTTTAAATTATTAGTGGTGTCTTTCTTGATCACCTGACTATTTAGTAAAACTTCTGAGTTTAACTGAACACTGTTTTCACTAAAAAGTTTCAATAATAGTAATGTAGTATTCGAGGTTAAAAAGCGTTTAAAAAAGATATCTAGATCCACTAGCTTTTTATAGAGAGAATCAAAATCTAATATTTTAGTTATAGGCATAAATACCCGAATTCGTTCCACGCGTTCGCGACAGAGTATCTGCGACATTGCCAAGGCTCGGCGCATTTCAGGGAAATAGTCACGGGCCATATAGTTAATTTTTTTAGCTTGAAACTGATTAAACTCTTCTTTGTATTTTCTCACGACTTGGTTTACTTCATAAATTACCCAATCTGAAAGCCCTTTTTTAAAAGCGTCTTTTTCAATTAGTTTGCTTTTTAATAATTCATCTACCTGGATAGAATCTATATCTGAAATCAGTAATGAAACAATCAACGCCAATGTATTGTCGTCCTTAATTTCGGAAAGCTTAACTTTGCTTGCAAAGATTGGAATTTCAGCAGATATTTTTGCAATATTTGCTCTATATTCTTTCATTTCTTTCAGTGCTACCGGAGAAACAATTTGCGTAAGATTTTTTTTCAATTTTAAAAATGACAATATCATTTTTTCACGTTGTGCCCGGCTTAAGTTAACGCCTTCATATTCTTTTTCATCAATTTGAACTTTTGCATCCAAACCCAATGAAATGAGCTGATCGACCAAGTCTCGATTAGTTTTAATCCAAAGTTCAGAAGTACCGGCGAATTTGAACCCAGTTTCTTTCTTAATACTGTTAATTTGATTTTGCATAAAGGCTAGGTCTTCATTCGATAAACCCACTTGCTGAATCTTTTTGAAAAGCAAAAGAAGTTTAAACTTCAAAACTGGGTCTTTGGATTCCTTAATGGATTTATAAACCAAAGCCTTTGTATCCACTATTTCAAAAGCCTCTATAATTCGATCATCTACATCGTTCTCTGAAAACACAAAATTTACAAGTTTCAAAAAGATTTCTGTTTTACCGGTTTCAGCCCATTTTTTAATGGCAAATCTTATCAGGGTTTGTGTTTCTGCTGCGTATTTCGTTTTCAAATCACTCTTTGGAAACTCATTGGTTAAAAAGTCTTCTGTTTTTTTTAATTTATCCTCTTCATTTTCTATGGAATTTATTTCGGCAGAAATATATTTTTGCGATGTTGGTGCTAGCGATCCCCCAAAAGGGCTTTTAGGTGCCTCATGATTTGCAATCGGATCTTTTTGGCCGGTGCACCCCACAACTAGCAAAAGGAGTACTGAAATCAATTTATGTAAATTAGATTTCATAAGACAACCCCGCGCTGATCTTTTGTTGCCATTCATTTACATAAAAATATCGGATCGATAGGTTTTCATCATAACTTCCGATTAAATAGTTTAGGCTCATTCTAAATTTACCTAGCTTCATACTGCCATAAATTAGCGTTGACGTTGTTAGGAAGTAATCGTTATCAAAGGCCGATCGTGTTGAACCGCTCTCACTAATTCCAACTGAGAATTGTTTGTTCAGTTTGTAAGGAAGTCCTATACTCAAGGTGTAACTATTTGACCATGGGGAATTCAAACGGCCCGTTGTAGGTGAAAATTCAGTGGAAAATAGAGTATAACTTGCCGAAAGACTATGTCCAACGCTGAGGAAATACAAATCATGAGAGGCCCCTAAACTATAACTTAATCCTGTCTTGATACCCTCATATTGTGAATCATAGCTAATCGGTGCGAAAGTTGAAACGCTCTGACTAAATTTGATTTTGTGATATTCACCAAAACTTTGAGAAAGGCTTAGGGAAAGGTCATCCCATTTCGGATTTCCGTCTTCCTTTGGAATATTGTTATCCTCAGCAAAATAACTAACGCCAGATTGGAGACCCAAACCGAATTTTTCATTAATTTTATAGGCACCACTAACAGACAAGGACTGATTGTAAATCCGGTCAGTGTGAGTTTTTGATATGTCTGTTCCAGAAGAAAAATGAAATCCAAATCCCCAAGGCTTTTCTTCTTTTTCAATTTTTGTTGTTAAAGAAGTCAGTTGCTGAGACTTAAAATAAGTATCATTCTCCATATACTGCTTTTTAGGTCGCGATCTAACTATATTTGACTGGGCTTCTACAATAATAGGCAAAAGCATCAATAGGAATGCGAACCAGCGACACACTGAATCTCTTTTGCTGCTATCTATCAATAGTTTCCGCACCAAACATTTCATCACTTAGTTTTAGCCCTTTTAATAAAGCAATTTTCTTTTGTGGTTTTCAAATAACATTCGCCAGTTTTTACTTTGTGAAAATTATTTAAAGTTTTTCGAGCGTCCTCGACGACAATTTTACTCAAAACTCGGTAATTACCTTCTTTAATTAGACTCGGAGAATAGAGCCCGCGGGTTCCTTCGTTAAGCTCATACCTAGCCTGATAATCTTCTACCTTGGTTGATTTCTCTAAGTCTTCGAGTCCCGCGAAGATTTCCCTAATTCGAGAATCCATAGCTTCAACTTTTCTTCTGTACTTAGATTCCACAATCCCGATCACATTTTCAGGAATAGGAAATACAAATTTTTCTAAATTCGCCATATCGTTGTAAAAATTGGTGGCTTCTTTCATGTCTGTTGTTCCTTGCATCCACTTTTCAAACGAGCTATCCATAACTCCTTTGAATTCGCTGTCTGGGCTATCAAACAAGATTCCAACCAATTTATCTTTCGTATCGCGGGATCGAAGCTTTAAATAACCTAATACTTTCTCTTCTCTTGCGCCAATCGAAATAAATTTCAGAATATTTCTAGCTTCTTCAATTACTTCTTCTACAGAAATTGCTTTGGCTTTGGTTTTTGAGGTGTCTACATCGTAACGCAAATTGTACAAGGACATAACTGAACTCATTTTATTAAACAACGGGGTCAGTTCACCCATAGTATTAATCCAGCGAAATCGATCTGTCGATTGGGCGAGAACCGTTCGAAGCGCAAAGGAAATAAACTCGTCTCGGGAATACAATTTCTTTGATCCAAAATCTATAAACGGTATTGGCGGAAACATGACAAGATCAATTTGGTCCTGAGCCGTTTGATCAGGCAAATCAAAAAGGGCCGCAGGTTTTAAGTTTTTGCTATACTCAATTACCCTTTTTATTAAGCTCCAATTTGAAAAAATATACTGCTGATCGGCTACGATATCATTGGCGCCCAATGATAAATTCGATTTTGCCGCATCTACGAGATCCTTTTTCTGTTTAGGATCCTTCGCTGCACGAATTTTTGCCGCCTCATCATAAACTTTACCAAAGAAACTGGCTTCCAATTCATATATCTGAAGCGTTCGATCCATCTCTAACTTCACTAGCTTGTTCAAACAACCAGACACCTTGTGGTGTTGCTCAACAGCAACCTCATAAAATCGGCGCTTTAGTTCTTCGTAAGATTCCATTTCTTTATTCAAATCGGCCAATGCCTGTTTATCGACATCTGAAGTAAGTTTAAGGGCCAATATTTCCATCATAGATCGGATTTGTATTACTAAAGATTCAAACCCATCTCGAAAGTTCATATACTGACCAATAGGTCCTGAATTGTACAAATTGTACAATGTCTGTATGGTAGAATTAGTTGAATTCCCAAACAAAAGGTACTTTTTAATATCCTCTGCCGGCGCCGTCATTGAAAAATCTAAATCGCCCTTTTCAACTAATCCGCAAGTGATCATGGTATTTTGAAACGCGACATCTTTGTTTGTGTTTTGATCTTCCATTGTTTCAATGGCTTTTTTAAGCGCGGTTGTTTCTTCAGATAGCGTTCGCTTAACTGCATTTTGAAAGAATTTGAGTTTAGCAGCCTTGCCTGTCGTGTTGTTTTTAAGAAGGGCGAAAAAGTCAAACACCCCTGATTCCAATCCAAAGAAATACGAGAAAATGGTTTCAGTCTTGTTCAAAGAAGACGAATCGCCTCCAAAAATAAACCACGGCTGTTCAATTTTTCCATCCAAAATAATTTTCATGACCTGTTTTGGATCAATTTTGATCGGAATCCCCCAGAAAGACGCCACTGTAAGTTCAGCTTGCAAATCTATCATAGTGTCACCGATGACCATCATATTCGGGTAGGTTGCTAAATATTTTACGTTTCGACCAATACTTAGCAGAGCCTTTTCCGTGTCTGCCATCGCAGACTTTTTAGATTCGATTTTTTGTTTAACAAAAATGGTTAGCTTTTCAATTCGGGTTAAGAAAATAGACCATTCGTCTGTAATTGGCTGACTTCGATTTACCACTTGTTCAAATAGTCGATCATTGGGTATGTCTTTTTGTTTAAAAATTTCACCCATATAAGTGTTAGTTTTAAAGACCATTTTTAAAAACTCAATTTTTGAATAAAGCTCAATAACTTTCGTCACGTCTGCTTCGCTTTTATTTGTCCCTTCCCAAAATAAATTGGCTTCATCGACACCAATGTGACCGCGAAACAACCGATCAATAAGATAGAAATATTCATTGTAAAAGGAATCTGCCAAAAGGGAGTCCAAATTGATCTTAAAATTCTTAATAACCTGATCTTTGATAAGAGACAGTTTTACTTTTTTCTGTTCGTCATTGTTTAAAATCTTCAAATCTTCTTCTTTTTGCCCTTTCGCAATATCCGCTTTAATTTCCTTCAAAGCTGTATAAAACGAAATACCTATGCTATCTTTTGAAGTCTTTAATTCTGTAATTACCTGAGACAATGATGTCGATAACTTTTTATCGTCGTAGATGAAACTCTTGGCTGCCACTTCAAATATCTTAAAGGAACCCAATACCGTGTAACTTTGGTCAAACCGTGAATATTTCCAGGGGTTTAACTGTTTTAACCATTCGACCATTTTAGGGTCACTTTTATCAATCTTGTTTTGACTTAGAATCAATTGAAATAAATGAGTGTGCCTTTCCTTATTGTCCCGCTCACCGACCCCGGCTTTATCTAAATAATCGTAGTATTCTTTGCCTTTTACTATATAGAACATTTCAAGTTCGGGCGTACGGATCTGATTATTCACTTCAAAGCCCAACTGAATTAGACTATAGTATTCCGTTATTTTTAAACTGTCTTTTTTCTGTTTAAGTATTTCGGTAATTACAGCAACACTTTTTGAATCCCGTTTTAAAAAACTAATAGACTCACAACCCTGAAGGTTTTTATCGCAGCCTTTTAATGCCCAGGAAAGGTAGCTTTCAAAGCCATTAATTTTTGATCCTGCTTTCAGATTTTCTAAAATAGAAAAATTATAATATCCAAGTAAAGCAGTGCCTTCTTTTACTTTTTCAGTGTTCAATTCCTGAAAGGTCTTGGCGTTACCCAAAATATCAGATGATTTTTTAATTACTGACGCATAGTCCTTTTGAGTCATCAAATCATAAATCTCTTTAAGCCAATTAGGATCGCTTTTCAAATCAACCGCGCCATCTTTGACTTCAGTAACAAATTCTGCGGTCTTTGCTGCCTCATGATTTTGCTTGTCTACGCTTTTGAAATTACAAGCGTTTAGCCCTAGGCCAGTTATTAAAAATAGTACTATGTGTTTCATTTTAATTCCCATGTGTTCCTACTTTTGTATAAAAGAGCTAGCTTCTGGTAACCAATAACCGCTCATCATCGCCGCCGAACTAATAATCAAAGATATTCCACGCAGGGCTTCCTCGCAGGTTTCTTTCTTTGGTTTTTCCGAAAATCCTGAATAGGCATAGTAGGCGTCGTAGTTTTCTTGGATACTTCGGATGAACTCAAGTCGTTTGTCATTTGAGAAGGCAATTCCATCCGGCATTTTAATACCAGTGAACTCTTTTACTGAAGGATTGAAAAAGTAGCGAAGACCATTGTTGACCCCATTCAACCCCGTCAAGCAGGAACTTAATAGCCGATCATTCAGGGTTTTCAATTCTGTTTTTGGTCCGAATGAAGACAGAGGGTCCGTATCATCAGGTATAAAATCCAATCGATACGCGATCGAATACCCTTCGGTATTTGAATACGGAATAAAATCAGAGATTGGGAACACAAACATTCCAGGCGCCTGAACAATTATTTTGCCGCCAGGCAAAAAATACCCAACAGCTGGAATTTCAGTTTTAGTATTGAAATCTAAGACTGTGGTATCAAAGCGTTCCATTTCCGTAGGAGAACTTTCTTTTGCTTTGCCTTTCATTAAAATCGCTACTGCCGACAATTCAAACTGATTTATCTTTCTCAAACGGTCCGCATATCGATCAGGAAGCAAAGCGAAATCATTGTGAGTCTGAGTAAACAACCATTGAAACCAACCCATCGAAGAAATAGAAACTCCCATTTTAGTTCGATCGCTGTTATCAAGTGCACCAAAATGTAAATTTCCTTTCATATTGGCCGTCATAATTTCAACAAATTCTTTTGGATACAAAGACGCGTAACTAAATTTAAAATTAGGGTCGTCGTACAAAGGGACATTCATCATTCCAAAATCAGAAGCATACGGAACACCCGTTGTCAGAGTAAACAGAGCCGCAATTTTAAAAGGAACGCCGGTCATTTCTTTCCAGGTTCCAGAAAACTGACTCCAGTCGCGCGTCACATCCCCACCGGTCATACCACCGGGGGTGAATCGATCCATAAAATCTTTTTTAGTAAAATCTGGCAGGTTATCTGACACTAACGCTTTGAACTCATTCAATATCAGCTTGTTCGCCTGGCACAGTTCTTTTAACTGTGGTTTATCTGTAAACAGTTTTGCTAAAATGGGGTCTTTTATCGAAGTCTGCGTGCACCCTTCAGAAAAAGCATACAGAGTTTCTTCTTTTCGGCGAATATCGTCGATATCAGTCTTGTAATACAATCGCATATAATCATAGAACAATCGCAATCGTCCTAAAATCTTGAACGACTTTTTCCACAAATAGTATTCGTATTCTTCTGGAGATAATTTTTTATTATCTGCAAACGAAAATAGAGACTGAATTTTCGTATTCGTAATATCATCAAAATAGTTCTTTGCAATCGTAATGGCACTGTATCCACGATCGAATCGGTTACAAAAAGGATCCATCGCAATGGACGCTTCTATATCATTACATTGAGGAAAGTAAGACGCCTTGTCTGGAACAATTCCAGATTCGGGTATTTTGCTATAGGTGAAATCGGCGTCACCAGCCTTAAAGGTTGGATATTCCTGATTGTATAAATATCTTAAGACAAGTTTATCTTGAGGGCCAGGCAGCACATTGTCCGGCTCAAGCACTTCGGTAATTGGATTGCGATAACCCATTACAGATGTGTAATTCGTCATTTTTTTATTGATAGCCTTATCAGTGAGCTTATTTAAAATAGAATCAGGTACAGTGCCTTTCGCCGGTAAAATATTTTCTTTAAATTGATGACCAAGACCCATCACATGACCAAATTCGTGAGTTAATAATTCCTTTATTACACTACGTAAAGCTTTGGCATCGCGGTCGCTGGTTGCTGGAAGCATATTTTTAGCGATCATCCAGCCGCCGGCAATGTCTTCGAAGGTTCGATCTGTACATTGAAAGGGACTGCGCTGCGATCTTTTAGCATCCATTAATTTTTTCAAATCTTCAGCGTGTTCGCTATCGGCGTCTTTTGCAGCCATAATTTGATTTTTAAAAGCTGTCTTACGAAGCAAAGATTTATAAAACTGACTATCACTGCGTGCAAAACTCCGATCAAAATTAGATTTAATCGCCAACGGCATGTGCCCAGCGATATGATCAAAAATTGTAGGAACTGCTTTCAAATTAACAGTTTTAATCCCTCGTTTTTTTGCTTCGTCAAAATCTATCGTAACCTGTATATTTGGGTCTGGTATATAACTTGGACTAGCTAAATTGGCTGGTTCGTAAAGAGCCGCAGGAATTCCCTCTAAAAAGTTAAAAGATTCAGCGCGTTTGGCTTTTGAAACAGAAGCTAAACTGTTTATAGAAAACATATTTACATATTTTTCGATTGCGCCTGCGTAAATGGTTAACATACCGGCTTTAATTTCACCATTTCTGACATCAGCCATCGCCATACCGATACCCAGAGGCGAATAGGACGAAATCTTATCATCATCAACCCATGCAATTGTAGTGTACCTGAGATCAAACGCTGTTTTTGCTGGTTCATCACTGACCACAAAGGGGTCTTTGTCAGTCGCTCCAATTTCTTTAAATGTGTTATTCCAGTCTTGAACGACTTCTTTTACTAAGGCTTGCCACTTTTCTGGAACATTCCAAAGTTTAATCGTATGTTGTTTTCGAAGATCCCAGTGGGCCGCATGTAATATTTGGTAAAGTCCTTGTGCTTTTTCACCAACAATATGCAGAACATTCATTTTCTTGTAGTTCTTGTCGTTAAAGGGAGTTTTTGTAAATGTGCTATCGTGTTCAAACGATTTAAATCCAAAACGAATTTTGTTGTAGTTTGAACCTCGCACACTGCGCGTGATAACAAAGCCCAAAAAATTCTCTTTGTTATCCCATTCAATGGAATCAACAGCTAAATTGCTCGAGTCCATACGAGGACCACTGCGCCAAGAATGGTCAAAACTAATCCCGCCAAGATCAAGTTCCATATGGGTTCTAGCTGACCAATGACTTCGAGAGGTATTTTTTATAAGTTTACTAGTGTCTTTACCTTGTCCATCTTTCTCTTTTTCCCAATAGTAGTGAGACTTAATTGGAATGGTAAGAGCTATTTCCCAGCGAGTGGAATCATCTGGAAATGACGGATTTACTTGTTTTCCGACAAGGGCCGTTTCAGTGATTTCAAATACTAAGTTACAATGCTCAGGCACGATCGCATTATTAGTGTACATGTATTCAGCCCATTCGCCCGTTTCCATTTCAGAAACCCAACCGCAAAGAAATGTTTTAGGCACATCAATAGCTTTCCCACTTTTTTGATCGATCTTGGACTCAACGAAGAAGCTTTTTTCAACGCCCTCATCAGTGGGAACGGGGGTTTCGGTCGCCGGCGATTTGTAGTTACAATTGGCCAAAAAGAGCGTGGCAAGCAGCCCAAGGCAGAAGTGTAAACTCTTTTTACAGTTGAATTCATAAGTTGTAGGTCGCATAGGTACCAATCCCCTTTTTGTTTGATCTGACACTTGGTTAATGGGCTTTTCAGCCAAATCTACCTTGTAATCAAACCAGTCGGTTCTAAGGATTAACTACTCCTATTTTCGTGCCTATTGATAAAATTGATTGTAGTCGATTTGAGTCACGATAAACGTGCCCGTTATTTTGATGTGAGCACTTTTTCGATTTTTTCAAGGCGAGCTTTTAATTCTGCGTTTTCAGCTTCAAGTTTTTCCAGTTTAGCTTCTGTTTCAGCTTTATCTGCTTTGTTAGCCTTCACCGATGCGACTTCACGATCTTGGGCTACTAGATGATTCTCGACACCTTTAATGCGGCTATAGAGCGTTTTAACGGCTTCTGTAATCCAAGGGATTAATGCATCGTAATACACTTGCAGCAAACCATCTTCGTTTTCTCGAACAAACTCAGGAGCAACCTTTTGAACTTCTTGTGCTTTGTACCCCGACAGAAGCACTACCAACATGTAGAAGTTTTGACGGAGCAGCGTTACTTATACCGACGTTGCCACCAAATTGTTGCAAAACTATATGCCCGATCCCGGCGGCGGACATATCGGAGCCTCCGGATAGATTTACAACTCCGCCCGTGTTGGCTGTCCCATTACCAAAGCCACCCGTGATTGTTACGGCTCCTCCAGTCCCCGCGTTCACGGAGGTTCCACCTGAAATCGAAACAGCGCCACCGTTATAATTTGCTGCGGTCGCGGTAGCTGCGCTCGAACCATTAATGGTCACTGCGCCCCCAATACCCTCAGTAGTAGTTCCTCCCAAAATCTGGACTGGCCCACCAGTTCCAGATGTGGCGCCGGCACTTCCGCCCTTCACGACCGCAATTCCACCAACGGAAGTAGGAGCACCTTGACCACCTTGGATAGTGGCTATTCCGCCCCTTCCATTGTTCGTTCCGCCAGAAACCCATGCACCCATACCGGCCGTCAAGGTGATGTCGCCACCTCGTTTTGCTCCAGAAGTAACGGCCGTTGAATTGCCAGCCGTGAGATTAATTGAACCACCAAAATTACTTGTGCCTGCAGCTGCGTTCTGAGCTGTAAAATTAATTGGAATACCCCCACCTGTCGCGTTTGTTCCACCTTGAACATCTAAAGTTCCCGAGGGTGCCGCCGTCCCGATACCGACATTCCCGGCAGAATAATAAATATCACTGCCAGTCGTAGTCCACTGACTAGTTTGCAGAGCAGCCCAAGAGTTGTCGCCACGAAGATAAGTCGTGCTATTAGCCGTGCCGGATCCCAATCGTGCTGCGGCCATCGTTCCAGATGTAATAGCCGAAGCTGGCAGCGTGGAGGTGTTGCCAACAGTATTTGTGGAAGTTCCATCATAGAATTTTAATTGTTTGGCCGTAGAATCAAACCAAAAGCTCCCAGCAACCGGTGTAGTCGGAGGCGACCCTGTCGAGTAATTCGGAATCGTAGCGGCCGCCACTGCTGTTGAATTCATATATTGTGAGCTGGTTCCGTTTACGATATTCAAAAACTCCGTCAATTGCGGCACTGTTAATTCAGAAATAGTAGAACTCGAGGGTCCGCGAATCAAATTGGTTGCTCTGTATCCCGCGATTTGCTGAGCTTCAATGGCAAGGGGAACATAGTTAATTGCCTCGTCTGGAAATGGTTCCCAGCCAGAAAACGATCCATCATTGAAATAAACTTTTAAGCGACGGCCATCTGTGCTTGCAGGCGTGAAGGTTGTGCCTACAGAGCAGGCGCCTCCAGGTAAAGTTTTAGTGCCCTAATTAGCTAGAACTTGCGGTACCGTTAGGCCACTCGAATCATTGCGAACGCCAGAGCCATCGTTCAAGGTCAAAGAAAATAATCCATCCGTCGTAGACAAATCTTTGGTTTGAATTTCAGAATACAACAAACAGTTTTCATTGCCGCTCGAGCGAATTTGAACTTGAAGCTGAACAGCTGATGAAACGACAGAAGACCCGTCTGATTTTAAAAGACGGCCATGGTAGGAAATACCGGAATTGATTGCAGTCTGACTATGTGAAATAACGCCAAACAAAATCGCAAGAGAGAATGCTTTTGCAAATTGAGACATCGTGCTTATCTATCGGAATTTTACAAAAAAACTGGACCGGTTTTCAATCAGAAATGAATTTGGAACATCGTGTGTGTTTTAATTTGAGAAATTTCTCAAATTAAGAAATCATAGGCCAAAGAATTCCATTGCAAAGAACTCTTTACCTCCACTGGGTTCCCAGCATCAGAATCTGAAACTCGTTAGAAAATTGTCTAAAACAGTGTAAAACAAAGCTTCAATTGTTGTTTCAAATCATAGGTACAAGTTTGACGAAATATTAAATTTAACTTTATGTCAGATGCCATGTTAACTTAGACTATGAGCCGTCCAATGGGCAAATCATCTGGGGAGATGGGATGAGTATCAAAAGCATGATACCTAGGGAACTTTATTCATTTTTTTTGAAAAAAAAGTTTTCACCGTCTGCGTTTATTGAAGATAAAAGCATAAAAATTAAAATGGCTTCCACTAAAGAAGAATACGAGCACGGCTTAAAATTGCTTCATAGCTGTTACACGGCTAAAAGTTATATGGAGCCGGATCCGTCAGGCTTTTTCTTTAACTCGTTTGCACTGCTGCCTGAGACTAACCTTGTAGTAGCCCTTATTGACGACGTTGTGGTGGGATCTGTGTATTTATATAAAGACTCGTATTTAGGTCTGCCTTCTGATAAATACTATATTAAAATTAACGATTACTATCGAAAAACTGAATGTAAACTAGCAGAGATATCTAGTGTCGCGGTCGCCGATTCCTATCGCAACAAAGATCAATCAATATTTTTGTTGCTAATGAAATATGTTTTAATTTTTTCAAAACAATTTCATCTAATCAATCGTCTTATTGTTAATATAGATCCAGACAATCAAATTTTCTATGAAGCCCTATGGCCCTTTGAACGCCGTGGTGGGATATTAAAATACCCGCATTCAACCACTGCATTTACTGTTTTTATGGGGCTTGATCTGACTAAAGTAAATCTTGAACGTCGAAATTTTCTGGATTTGGGTTTAAAAACAAATCTCAGCATTCAATCTTTTCTTTCAAAACGAGATGAACGTCTTCAATTTCCAGTACGTAACCAGGGGCAGATTCTGTTCCCGACGCTCAGTGTGGATCTCATCGAATATTTCTATAATCAAAAAACAAATTTTTTGGCGAAACTAAAAAAAACTGACTTACTTTTTTTTACCGAAATCTATTATCATTTATTTGGCCGGAAAAATATTGAAAAACTTCTAGAGCCTAAAAAAGTAGATTATATCGTCAGGAAATACAGGGTCCCTGTAGATCTTTTTGCCGTACTGAAAATAAATGGCAAAGATATCTTCACCAAAATGACCGATGTATCCAGCCAAGGATGCTTTATTCGGTTGCCCAACCACGCATTGGCACATGATGAAAGCGAAGTGTCGGTAAAGTTCAATCTTCAAGGAAAAAATTTTACTATCGATTCTAAAATTATTTGGGTCAACAAGGGTCAAAATTCAAAAATTCCGCAAGGTTTCGGAATAGAATTTACCACGCCTCAGGCAGAAATCTATGACCTTACTCGAGCTATGCTTTTTAATATCTTAAAAGCTAAATAATTCCAGGCCTATTTATCGATAGATGCCCTGCGACTTTGCCGCCTTCGATAGCCTCAACTAGCACTTTGGCCGCATGGAAGGACAATCCCATTCCATGACCAGAGCATCCGGCCATGAGATAAAAATTCTTTTTAAGAGGCACTTCACCGATAATCATTTGTCCGTCGGAAGTAAATCCCATAGTGCCGGACCATTGATTCTTAATTTTTATGGAACTCGTAAAATCAAAAAACGTTTTTGTAAAATCTATTAATTCTGATTGAATCTTTTCAGACACCCGATCAAAAAAAGTATTTTCATTGTCTAGATCGAAGTTGCGAAAGCCACCAATCAAGAGCTCACCTGATATCATTTGTCTAAAATAGCACAAGTGTTTTGTTAGGTAGCAGGGACCTTTAACTCGCAAAGGAAGTGGTTCGGTAACGACAATTTGGCCGCGCTGAGGACGAACAATGGATTCCCATTCAGGCCAAAGCAACCCGATATAGCCATTCAAGGTCAGAACCACTTTATTCGTTTGAAATTTAAAATCCTGGGTCACGACTTGAATTGAGGTGTTTTCGTCAAAGCCTATTACTTCCTGATTTTCGACTACAAGAGTTCTTTTTAACTGACTTTGAATCTCGCGAAGAAGCATCATGGGATGTACGACTCCATCATGTTTGTATTCAATGCCACCTTTGAAACCTTTGACAGCATAGGCGGACTTAATTGTCGCTTCATCGACTAAATCGACATCAATTCCAAGCTTTGTCATTGTGTTAACTAAGCTTCCATAGCGAATAAAGTCTTCGTCGCTAGGCGCAACCGTGCATGACCCAGTGGTTTGAAATAAAACTTTTTCTGAATTTCCTTTAATGATTTCGTCTTTCAGTAGTTCTCGATTTACTTCTGAAAATCGCCAAATTTCGAGCGCTTTGATTGGGCCAAAATCTTTGTACAACTTTGCAAAGTGTTCGGCTGAACCGCAGGTTACAAATCCTGCATTTCGACCAGAGGCACCGCTGCCTACTTTATGCCTTTCGACGATAGCGATAGTCGCTTGTGGGTATTTCTTTTCTAACCAAAAGGCGGTTGAAAATCCAGCAATGCCTCCCCCAATTATTAAAAAGTCAGATTGAATAATTTTTTTATCTGTGGCGCTTTGCCAATAGGAATAGCTCACTGTAACTCCAAAATCATTTCGATGGCAGTGCATCGACAGGGTTTACCATCTCGAGTGCAGACGTAGTCTACGTCAATCCAATAGTCTGGGTATTCCCTTAACACTTTGAACCCAACCGTATTGAGGTATTTGTAAGAAGAATTGGCCGGAGACTCTTTCCAGCAATGAGTCAAAATAGCCTTGGCGTTCAATTTCTTTAAAGCATCAATAGCAAACTGGGATAATTTAGGACCCCAACCTTGCCCCTGAATTTTAGTGGAAAGAAAAAGACTTTGAAAATAACCAAGATCACCCTGTTTATGCCCCCATAGATCTGGGCTTAATTTTTTTCCTTTGCCGTGATCCCATTGCCCAGGCGGATAACATAAGCGCAATCCCTGTATATTCGATTCGTCGTCCACCAATACAAACGATGTTACGATGCCATTTTTTTCTGATCGAAATTGACTGTCAGTCAATTCGGCTAATCTATAATAATCAACGCCAATATTGGCGTCGCAAAACGTTTTTACATTGTTAATATCAGATTTTAGAAATTCTCGAATTTTCATGCGTAATGTCGAATTCTTCACTGAATTTGGCCAAAATGTCAATTAGCTCTGACCCAGCCCTCAACAACCGGTTTCTAAATTTGGTCTCTCAGGCAATCTAATGAGACTTGAAAACTTTTAAAGATATTGTGATGCAAAATCTTCAATTTTGGACTAAGTCATTACGTTAATATGGACTTGTTCAGTCAATCTACAAACAATCAATATGGCGTCCCTTTGGCCGAAATTTTACGACCTAATAACTTGGTCGATTTCATTTCGACCGCTGGGCCCACGCTCAAGCGGATTCCAATTGCCACTTGGATACAAAAAGATTTTCTGCCGAATCTGATTCTTTGGGGACCTCCGGGTACTGGAAAAACTACCTTTGTGAGGCTTCTAGAAAAAGAAACACCCTACACTTTTTTAATGAAAAATGCGACCGACCTAGGCACGAAAGAAATGAAGGCCATTGGTGACGAAGCTCTTCACCAAAAACAGCTTTATCGGAAAAAGACAGTTCTTTTTATTGATGAGATTCATCGCCTAAACAAGGGTCAGCAAGATACCCTTTTGCCCCATACAGAAGGTGGACATTTCACATTGATAGGGGCGACTACAGAAAATCCCAACTATGAATTAAATCGAGCCTTGTTAAGCCGATCTCGAATTGTGACTTTTGCCAAACCGGCCAAAGAAATATTAACTTCGCTTTACAATAAGGCATGCGGACATTTGCAAATCGATCCCCAACATTTTTTGTCGGAAAACAACCTAAGTGCCTTGGGCGATATTTGTGATGGGGACGTCCGGCGTTTTTATAACTTTTTAGAGACCCTTTTCTTTTCCAATGTGACGATTCAGACGCCAATCGAAGATATCGAACTTCTTTTAGAGAAAAAATTTATTTCATACGATAAAAAGGGCTCTGAACACTACGACACCATTTCTGCGTTTATTAAATCGATCCGCGGCAGTGATAGCAACGCCGCACTTTTATATATGGTTAAAATGTTAACTGCAGGCGAAGATCCCATGTTTATCGCTCGAAGATTAGTGATTCTGGCCTCAGAAGACGTGGGCAACGCAGAACCCCGGGCTCTGACATTGGCAATTAACGGCCTGCAGGCAGTTGAACTGGTGGGCCTTCCGGAAGCAGAAATTGTACTCGCCCAGGTAGTTACTTTTCTTTCAAGTTGTCCAAAAAGCAATCGATCTTATTTAGCTCTGAAGTCAGCGCGAAGTTTTTTTAAATCCCATTCTGGCTTTGAAGTTCCTGATCATTTGCGTTCAGGACCGATTCCTGACGTAGTTAAAAACTATAAATACCCGCATGACTTTCCAAAGAGTTGGGTGGACCAACGGTATCTTCCAACAAGTTTAGAAATTAAAGACGATTTTTATCAACCGACAGATCATGGCCAGGAAAAAAATATGCGAGATTTTTTACTTTGGTTAAAAGGCGCCAGCCTTAGATAATAAACTGGAATTAACTGGTGAACAGTTGGTCGTATCAAACTTTAAATTGACCATAGTTTTTTCAGTCGGGCTATCATAAAGACGCAGGTAATATTTAGAATTAAACAAAGTCAGATTTAGAAAATTTTTTGAAAGTTCAGGAAATATCTGACTTTTTGAAAAGTCATTTTTCCAAATACTTAAGTTTTTATTGTATTGATTGTACAGCGATTGAAATTTTTTAGATTGAGTCGTTTCAAACACCAGCACTATTTTACTATTTTTATCACTCTTTAAATTTTCAATATCAATTTCAAAACTAACCGATTTAATACGTTGATGCTTTTTAAGTCTGTCGTTTAATGTCGAATTGCCTTTGTTGTCTTGAGTAGCCGCTTCAATAGGAATTGTGCACGTCGTTTTAGCCATTCCGGCCAAACTAAACAGTACCAGGATAATACAAACTATTAGCGATCTCATACATTTCATTGAAGCACCTATCATGCCAATCGGCCATCGCCACCATTGACTTAAGCGTCAAATTTCGACCAAATGTATTCAAACTGGATGGCATTTAGACATCTCAATATGAAACAATTTGTAATCTAAGTGTGATTCGCCGGGGGCCAGCCTGGCGGGTACTGTGAATAGTGCCATAATCTGCTTCACTTTAGCTAGTCAGTTCCATAAACTAAGCAAGCTTTTCCAAGTAGCTAAGAAGTTTGTACTTGTTCAAACGTTTTGCATTTAAGGAGTTAGAAGATGGGCCTACGAGTTTTTGTCATTTCATATTTATTGTTAGCTTCAACAACATGGGCGTGTATTCATTACCCCGCTGATTTTAAAGCAAGCCTAGCCGAAGGGAAACAGGAGTTCTTTCTGTTTCATGATGGTCAAAACGCTCATATGGTTCTGCGAACAGAATTGACAGCAAAAAAATTCCCTAAAGAAATTGCTTGGATCCTGCCATTCCCAAGTATTCCGTCAAAATTTGATGAAGTAGATGGGCCACTTTTTATGGAACTCCGCCAGCTTTTTCCATCGCACGATCTTTTGGAAATGGGAAATAGTAAAGGTAGGCCAGCCACCGCTGACGGAGGTGGTTCTGACGGGATTAAGCTTCATCAGCCAGTGTCAGTTGGTGACTATCAAATTCAGCCAATCGAAATTCTTGATGAAAAAAGCGGGAAAGAATTAAATAAATGGCTCAAACTTAATAAGTTTAATCCTATGCCCAGCGATAAACAAAAGCGTTATATTAAAAAAGGCGCCGCTTTTTTAGCAATTCGAATGAAAATGAATAGTCCAGGAGGTGGTAAGCTTTTATCCCGCCCACTGCATGTAACTTACAAAGCCAATACCTTATCTGTTCCTATGCTGTTTACCCATGATAACCGTATATTCGACATTGATATTTACGTGCATACGCAGACGGAAAATAAGCAGGACTTATCAAAGATGTATTTAGATCGCGAAAACAGTGTGGCTTATAAGAGGGAGCATCTACGTCCCATGGTTGAGCAACTTGTGGGTGAACGAAGCGGTTGGATTACTTTATTTAAAGCAAAAGAGCTCAATTCAAAAAGTAAGAAATTGAGCTCTTTAAAAAACGATCCGTCGTTTCCTGTAAATTAGAGAATTACTAATAATCTAATCGTTTCAAGTAATAGGATTCTAAAGGCGAGGCTTAAACCAGCAGGTTGGCCTTAGGCCATAAGTAAATCCACCCGCGTGGCTGCAAGAAACAGAAGCGGCCTGTTGTTCAGCAAGTAATCCTTTTTTTCCACCACTTGCTTTTTTGCCAGGAACATATTTGTCATTCCAGCGCACAGGACAGATCGCGCCTTGAAAATACGTATCTAACCTGCACTGCGCTTCGGGATGACCTTCATATGTGGCTGTCACTGAAGACGTGTTGGGTGTATGAAGCTGCGGTACTGGTTTTTTTGATAGGTTTGCCATTACATTTGCTAACGCCTCAGAAGCGGTCACTGTCCGGTAACAAATATTTTGTTCCGATTCTGTTTTCCACACTTTGTCACATTCTGATTTGGCGAATGCTGATGCCGATGATCGAAACACTTCGTTTTGCTTTGGTTCATTAGCCCAAATTTTTCGAGCGCACACTTGAGTCGCATAATAATCTGCTTCCCCTTCGTTTGCTACCCAATCCATACCGAAAATGGCAGCTAGACCGGTTTGAGCAAATGGAAACCCACCCACATGGTGGCCCATTTCATGGCAAATAACCAAAGCCAAACCATCTTTTGTCATCGCGGGCTGCTTGGCCAAGCCGCCCGTAACAAATATCGACCAATTGGAAAATGTTTTTCGTGCATACGCATTGGGAACTTGGCTGTCCCATTGTGCATGGATCGCTAATTTTCCACCTAATTGAGCGACAATAGGGCTGTAGATTTTCTCTATGCTTCGAGCTAGGTCCGTGAACGCTGCTGGCTCTTGGATCGCCACATTGGTTGATTCCGGTTCGATGGCTCCTGAATCTGATTCAGGCACGAACACGGCATGCGCTTGAAAACTAAAAAATCCTAAACTGATTAACATGGCACTGCACAAAGTGCTAAAAAACTTCGACATAACAACCCCTCCAAATAGATTTATAACTGGTGACCGCTGTATCCCTGCGGTTAACTTTGCTTGGAAAAGTTTTATCCCTGGAACCAAGCCTGTCAACGGTTCGGCCCAATCTATAAAATGATACTCGCGGCATCATTAGAAATTAGTTGGGTAGAGATTAGTTCGGCTTATAATTGCATTTCCAAAGCGTCAACTGACAAAGGATTTTCAGCGCAGTCTCTAGACCAAAGCCATAAAAATTCTTGGCGGTGAGTTTAAATTGTATTCGAAAAAAAGAGAGCGACACGGTTTTAAACAAGGGGTATCTTTGAACCCTCATAAACATATTAGGAGTTTAAATGTCAAATGTAGTAGAAACATTAAAAGCTAGAACCTCAGCAAATAATTTCGACAAAGAAAAGAGTCTTTCTGAAAAAGAAATCATGGCAATTGTCAGCCTTGCAACCGAAGCCCCCTCGTCGTTTAATATTCAACACTGGCGATTTGTGGCAGTAAACGATAAGCCCACGCAAGAAAAACTAAAAGCGGCCGCATATGGACAACCAAAAGTCGCTGATGCTGCAGTTACGTTTGTTGTGCTTGGTGATCTAAAAGGGGTCGATAAATTATCAGACGCTTTCGCACCAATGATCAAAGCAGGAAAAATGGATCAGAAAAGTTTTGACGGATTACTTGGGATGGCCAATGGAATGTACAAAGACAATCCCGCAAACGCTCGCGACGAAGCTATCCGATCGGCATCATTGGCCTCGATGAATTTAATGATCGCGGCACAAGCTCATGGTTTTGCTAGCGCACCGATGATTGGTTTTGACCCGGAAGCTGTGAAAAAAATTATTCACGCATCTGACCGCTATTTGCCTGTGATGCTTATTGCTGTGGGGCCAGCGGCGCCCGGTAATTGGCCGCGGAAGCCTCGGTTTCCAGTCGAGCAAGTTCTTAGCTTTAATAAATTCAAAGAATTTTAATTTCGAAAACCCGCTTGGAAGTGGCTATTCGGCCACTGGACTCGATGAGAACGACGACCAATCGGTCGCCGTTCGTTTAAAAATTAGTCTTGCGGCGTGACCTGAACTAGGCCTTCACCGGTTACGTGAAACAACTGCGACTTTTGTTGCATTTTAAATGCATTTCCTAAATTCCAAAATACAAACACTTGCATGGCCGCTAGCGGATTGGCTTTCGTGCCCATATTAAAAACAGATGGAATGTGGACCTCTGAGGCAAAATCGACTCCCCAAGCTACCTGCACATCGACGGGCGTCACTGTGACGTTTGCTAAATAGCGACCAACGCCATTGTAATTCCCCCCGTAAACAAAACTGATCCTGAAAGTAAACTTCGCCAATGACTGACCCATTTTACTTTTCTGTTCAACTGAAAACACTTTTGATTTAGGAATTTTCCATTCTTCAAGATCTGTCCAACAGGTAATTCCCTTTGGTAACCCATGCGCCCTGTAAGTACTAATTCGCATCGTAGGTCTGCTGCCTTGAACAATTTGCCAGACGAAATTTCCCAAATTGACAATCTGATCTATGATCACCATTCCCGTACCGGGAAACCCAATGCTGCCACCAGGAAAGCCAGACCCTGGAAAACCGCCAGTAGAGCCATTTCCAGCAGCCCCTGGTGGCTGTATGACTATCACGCCAGGCTCGCTATTTCCTGTTGCTCCACCGATTGCTGGCGGTAAAAAACCGCCGATGGATGGTGTGCCGCCGATAACCGGTGTCGTCCCGCCTGATCCCCCCAAGGCAGTGGCTCCATTATCATTACACTCTTGCATTTGATCGTAGTAATTATTTTGCGGATATAAATTAGTTACATCCTTAACGACAACGGCCCCCAGTTCCGGTTGCGATACAGAATTCTTGCTCCAGACCTGTGTTGAAAACCCTAGACACAAACTCAACAATACATTTTCCAATTTCATAAACCCCTCCACGAAATTTGGTATTGTTGTATGGACGATAATAAGAAAGCGCAAACGTTCGTTTATTATTTTTTTGTTTTGACTTGAGCAGCTGAAATAAAATACTTGGCCTTGTATAACAAACGCTTATCGCCGAGTTAGCGCAGCCCCATAGAATCCATCAAAAGAAGACGTATCAGGACGAATATGAAACTCGTTTTCGAGCTGCCAGTCTGCGTTTGCGGCCAAAAACTGTTGGACTTGTTTTTCATTTTCTTCGGGAAAAAGACTACATGTCGCATAGACAAGCTTGCCATCAGACTTTAGCATTTGGGAATAGCTTTGCAAAATTTCTCTTTGTGTTTCCATAAGATTATCTAAGTCAGATTTTTTAAGTTTCCATTTAGCATCAGGATTTCGCCTTAATACGCCAGAACCCGTGCATGGAACATCTAATAACACACGATCAAAAGATTTTTCAAATCGTTTAATTACTTTCTGCGAATCAATTATTTTCTGCTCGATAATATCAACACCATTTCTAGTGGCTCGAATTCGCAAATCTTTCAAACGTCGCTCGTTAATATCAAGACAAATAATTTTACCTTTGTTTTTCATTAACGAAGCAATATGCAAACTTTTACCGCCCGCTCCTGCGCAGGCATCAACAACTCTCATCCCGGGCCGCACATCTAACAAATGAGTCACCATCTGAGAGCCGCCGTCCTGGACTTCAAAATAACCACTTTGAAACGCTTTAGTCGAAAAAACATTTCTCTTTTCTGCTAATTTCAGAGCCGACGGAATTTGAGAAACAACTTCAACTTTAATATCTTCTTGCGCTAGGGCGCTAATTACTTTGTCTGTAGTGGATTTTATTTCATTCACTCGTAAAAACGTCGGAGCTGTGTCATTTAACGCGGTCAAAATAGTTTTAAAATCGTTAGGATAATATGATTTAAATTCGTCTACCATCCAGTCAGGAAATGATTGTTCAATCGAAAAAGAAAATTCCGTGGTCTTTGGTAAAAAATCACGACTGTCATTTTTGGCCCAGTCTGGAGCGGACCCATTTTTATCTATAAAGTAGCTCAGCCACAAACGAAAAATTGAACCCGCACTTAATTGGTCGAGATCTAAAAATCGATCATCCTTCAATCCGGCCAGGGACCAATACCGCCGACGAAAACGAACACAATCATAAACACTCTCAGCAAAAAATCGTCGGTCTCGTGAACCCCATTTACGATTTTCTTTGAAGGCTCGCTCGATAGCCTTGTCGGCGTATATGGTCCCATTAAATATTACGACCAAAGTTTCTACTATTTTATCTACGAGGTGTTTGTGAATTTTTGACTGAGTATTCAAAATGTAAACAATGCTCCCAAGGACACATAGGTCCCATTGAATTGTCCGTCTGATAGTAACAAGACATGATTCTTTAACCCAGTCTCGAAAAAGAATCCAGAACTTCCATAAACGTTAAAAAATCGCGCGCCCATAAATATTTGGTAATCTAACGACAAATTGCTTTCACCTTCAATTTGCTTCAGAAATACGCCCAATCCCGCCCCTGCGCCAAAGTACAATGGAAATTTCGATCCCGCTTCTGGAAATACAATCAAAGGCAATATTGAAAACTTTAAGGGTTTTTGGTCCACGACACTAAATTCGTCGAGTTCAAAGCGAACATCCAAATCGGTTTGCCCCCATTCATCAAATCGATACGTAACTCCGAAGCCAGATTTTCCGTTGTCCCTTTGTTTTTCTTTTTGCCCCCAAAGCCACGTTTCACTTTGCATAAATTGGCCAATGTGCAGAGCTAAGTAATGATCACTCGATCCTATACTCTGGCCACCGCTTTGAGATTTAGTACGCTCGGCATCGGCTTGAAAATACTCTTGTGCTTTTTGTTTACCCGTTTTTGGAGTTTCCGCTTCTTTGGTCGTTCCATTTTGGGCAACTCGACGACCGACCCGAAAGGCCATTGCTGAAAAACTCAGTTGGAAAACTAAAATGAAAAGTAAAAATTTCAACGGTGCCTCGCTTTGCTATTAGGATAGAGCCAAACTTGGAAGGTGGCAAACGGAAGCCCCCAACCGATCTCGATTAAAGGCGTGGACCTGCTGCCCTAATTAACGCCCTAAATATTTGATTTCACATATTTTTTTTCAGTATCATGCAGAAAACCAACAGGAAAGGGCAAACTTAGTATCATGTTAAAATTATACATTTTGAAAAAACGTGTGAGATCCTTTTGGGTTTCGCAACTTTCTATTTTTTAATTCGCCAATACAGCGGATTTTTGGTATATCCATTCTATGAAATGCCCATATTGTGGTCACAAAGAGGATAAGGTACTAGACACGCGCGTTCAAAAGGATGGCTCGATCCGAAGACGTCGTGAATGTCTAGAGTGCCATGCTCGTTATAGCACGGTCGAAACTCTACTTTTTAGTTACCCTATGATTATTAAAAAAGATGGGCGCCGAGAGCCATTTAACAAAGAAAAAATTCTGAAAGGCATTCAAGCATCTTGTCAGAAACGCCCTGTGAGCTTAACTCAAATTGAAAATGTCGTTGAAAAAATCGCTTCTTGGATTATTCAACGAGGTGAAAATGAAACCTCGTCCCGAGTACTGGGCAAAAAAGTGATGGCTGAATTAAAATTGCTAGATGACGTTGCCTACGTGCGCTTTGCCAGTGTTTATCGAACCTTTAAAGACGTTCAAGAATTTGTTGAAACATTAGAAGATGCTGAACTGATAGATTTTGTCGATAATTCTCAAGAACAACTTCCTTTAACTGCATTTAATCCCAACATCAAAGTGACGTTATGAACCAAGATAGACGAAATGCGCGTGAACTAGCTCTGCAGCTTTTATTTCAATCAGAATTTGCACCACAAATTTCTGTTTATTCGTTTTTGCAGTTATATGATAACAAGTATGCCAATGAAACTATTGAGTATGCAGAATCTATCATCAATGGCGTTGCCGAATTTAAATCCAAAATTGACGATAAAATCTCATCCGTAAGTCGAAACTGGAAAGTGGATCGCATGGCTTTGGTTGATCGAAATATTTTGCGAGTCGCCATTTATGAAATGAAAATCAGCCATGAAAAATTATCTGAAAAAATCGTTATCAACGAAGCGATTGAAATAGCAAAAAAATACGGCAACACAGATTCTGCTGGCTTTATTAATGGAATTTTAGATCAAGTGGGCCGCGAAGAATGGCACTAATCGTTCTTTCTGTTAACCAATCTTACAATCCAGGAGCTGAGCTGTGGGTAGTACCCGATTTTGACCACTCGCAAATTGCTACTAGGCTTGATTGGTATAATAATTTTTTAGCGGGAAAAATGGCTCGCAAAGATTTTCGAAAAATGGATCCACCTCTTCTGGATATTTTACAGCAAACTGAACTTCCCAAATTTGAATACGAAATTCAAGCGGATGATACAATCCTGATTCCTACCCAAACTAAATTTCCTAATCGCTGGACCGCCTTCGTTCCGTTTGATGGCGAGCTGGCCGTTTGGTGCACAAAAATCAATAAACTGTACTTAGATTTGAAAAATCCAACGATAAGGATATTTTTGCCTACTAACTTTAGTTTGAGTGAGTTCACTGAAACTTGGCGTTTGATTAGCTCGGTGGAAGATTTGTCTATAGTCCTTGAAAACTAGACGCTGCCTTTGAGACTATAGGGCATGTCACTATTTACAAAATTATTTGATCCTATTTTTGAAACAAACAAAGAACAACAATCTGCATTTGATAGTCGTTTTAACAACTTCTACGACAAAGAATCCTTCCGCTGGACCACGCGAACGTTTTCCTATTTGCCGAATTCCGAAAGTTTGAAAATTCAAGCTCTCTATGGGAAATTGGTTCCTTTGTTTGAGTGTACCAGCCTGGTTCACATTCACGGGCGTGACCTGCGCTTTTTGAAAAAAGATATACTAAATCAAAAACAAGATCTTTCGCGCCAAGAAACTAGGATTGATATTTCAAATTCGCCTTACTACCAATGGGTTCGCCTATCTTCGGAGATTAAAAAAAATGCGTTTCTAATTTCCGAATTTAAACTAAGCGATCCCGAAAAATATCGGGTGTTTGTTTTTCGAATACGCCCGGACTATGCGCTGCTAGTGGCCACTGTTCAGGCCGACCCCTGGCTCAAAATTAAACTGGACGCTTTGTCCGAGCAGATTACGCTGGGCTTTTGCGACAATGAATAGAAAGCACATTATTTCGATTATTTCGGACGGCACTGGCGAAACAGCTGCTACGATGATTCGGGCCGCCCTGGTTCAATACAGTCAATGTGACATTCAAATTATCCGAAATAAGAATGTCCGATCAGAACATCACATAGATGCTTTGATCGACGAATGCGCGGCCAGCAGTGGAATGATAGTGCATACGGTAGCATCACCGAGCATGCGTAAAAAAATTCAAGAACGAGCGTCTGAGAAAGGAATTCTATCATTTGATTTACTTGGTCCACTCTTAGGAACATTGGATAGCTATTTTGGATTTTCGTCGGAATCACAAGTGGGCGTGTTGCGCGCCGTAAATGAAAGTTATTTTAAACGTATCGAAGCAATTGAATACACGGTAAAACATGATGACGGCAAAACTCTGAATGATCTGGACAAAGCCGATATTATTTTACTCGGTATTAGTCGAACCAGTAAAACTCCACTAAGTATATTTTTAAGTCACAAGGGCTGGAAAGTCGCCAATGTGCCGATGGTCTTGAATACCCCAGTTCCAGAAGAAGTATTTAAAGTCGACCAACGTCGAATTGTTGGACTTATGATCGATATAGAATCTTTGCAGCGTATCCGTAAAAACCGCCTGGAAAAATTTGGCCAGGACACAGGTGGAGAATATGCGTCATTGTCTTTAATCCTTCAAGAAATCGAATACGCGACCGATATATTTAAGCAGAACCGTAAGTGGCCGGTGTTCAATGTTACCGATCGGGCGCTTGAGGAAACAGCGACAGAAATAGTAAAGGTCATCACGAGTCGTCTAGGGCTGCCTGATTCGGTGATTTTTTAAGAGGATTATGATTTTTGCACTTAGTCTTTACTCATTATTAGTTTTCAGAAAAATTCTGATTACGAAGTTTAATAAAAAATCAGCTTTAATTTCGGCTTGTCTAATAGCCTTTGGACTTTTAACTTTGTCCGCCTTTGCTAGGCGCACAGCCCCCTATAGTTTCGTATTTTTTGTAAGTGCTCTGACTTTAATTTTTTCATTCAATCAAATGTGGGTTGTTCAAATTAAGCGGAAATTTTATTCGTTGCCCGCCGTGGTGTTTCAATTGCCTTTATTATTAATACCCATTTACAAATCCGAAATGTCTGCACGGATGGATTTTTTGGTTTTTGGCTTTTCCTTCATAACGGGCCTTTTATTAGACCAATTTTTTTCAAGCCCCTACCCTTTTAGTTCGTTTTTTGAATTTGAATTTTATAAATCAATTAAAAATAAAAATCGGTTGCCTATTCCCAAGCTTCAAGAATATTTAAAGCGCAACCTAGGCAATTTCGTACTTGGACAAATCTTTGTAAAAAACTATAATGAAGCTGGAGCCTCTGAAAAACTTCAATTCCAAAAAGATTTATTACCTAGCCTTTTGATTTATTGGGTTTCTAGAAAATCGTTTTCCTCCATGCACCCCATGGCCCGCAATTTTAATCAAATTGAGCTTGGTGACATCAAAGAGAATTTTACATTCTATGATTTAAGCAATATGGATTTACCATGGATTCACGATTTATTTCGTTGTGGCTGCTGGAAGGTAGGGATTTATTTATTGGATCAATATCTTTTGACTAATAAACAGTCCAATATGTATGCCTCGAGCATCTTGTGGTCAGATAGAATTTTACATGATTTGAAAAAGGCGTCCTTTGACGATGAAACCATTGAACAATGGCTTATGAACTATCGCGATCGCTTTGCTGGAACGCCAATTTCTACAAAAATTCAGCATGTATACTATAACAAAGATGACTGGTTTGAAAAAAGCTTTCGCTTTGCCGCTATATAATTAATTCTTTTTGACGTAAATACCAATGAGTTTACGATCTACTGACTCCATTGAAGTGCCAGTTCGAGCTTTTTTATTGAAATAGTCACTTACAAAACCGGGCTTTCCAGGATCTTCAGTTTTAATTTCAATGTGACCATAATCAGGAACCCAAATCTGTCTGCCCGTCAAAACGCCATTCTTTTTCTCTTTAATTAAAATGAGGCGATTCGCGGGTACTGGTTCGTAAACCAAGATAGCGCCTTTTGGTGCCTGCAAGGGACTTTTTATTTTGGTGCCGATTTCATCGTCTTGCATAATATTGGTAAAACCGCGAGATTCCAATTGTTCACCTGCAAACTTAGGACTGACTCCTGCGGGCCGGTCCTCAATCATTTTTGAACCTAACAGCGCTTCTTTTATATTTGCATAACATTGTCCAGTGGATTTGCTTTTTTTGTGATTCATTGCAAATAAAATCATGTCATTTGTTTTTTTATCTTTTGAATAGCTAGAATATTTTTTTAAAATTACTTGATTTACCAGTTCTGCTTCGACGTTGTTCATTTGAGGTCGCAACTTATCTTTTCTTGGAGCACAGACCACACATCGAATGGAATAGATATCGGCCGCCTCACTGCGCTTTTCTACTGTCCAACTGTCATTTCCATCATAGTCTGTTGGCAAGGCATATGGAATTACTTCAGATTCGCCAATATCAATGGCGTCCTCTTTTGCTGCTTTTTCTAAATCGACTTTAAGTTTTTTTATCTTGCCTTCCTGCTTTACGGTAACTACAGTGAGTTCATCTCGATACCGACTGCTGCTGCTAATGCCAATTCGATCGAACTGTTGCTGTTGTAATTTTAGCTGAATAAGTTGTTGAAACATGATTTTCATTCTTAAGGCATCAGGGCTTTCAATGCCCATAGTTTCTATTCCGTCCTTTGTGCTAAATAATGAATCTGCTATTGGGGACTGCTTAAATCCACTATATATTTGATCCAAAGTAGATTGCAGCAGTAGGCTCGAACCCTCTGGTATAATTGACCGTTTCCCTCTATCATCAAAGCCGACAAGCGGTTTTCGAGTCGTCAGAGTTAAGTCCACTCTTTGCTGGGTAAAATCTGAGTCTACTGAAATTGTAGGCGCTGTACTTTGTTTTATTTGAGAAGGAAAATAGACGGGTTCGCCGGCAAAACTGTTAATAAAAATAAATGGAACCGTCCAAAGAAACTTTTTCATACTTATAGTCATTTTCAATTGTGATACCAAAAAAATGTATCGCTTTGAAACGACCACTTTGCGAAAGAGATCCTGCTTTTTATTAAATCGCCCTGAATCGAAGGGCAAAAAAAGTACTTTTAGCATTTCAGGCGACTAAGAACTAATC
Source organism: Pseudobdellovibrionaceae bacterium (assembly GCA_043757515.1). Classification (GTDB taxonomy): domain Bacteria; phylum Bdellovibrionota; class Bdellovibrionia; order Bdellovibrionales; family Bdellovibrionaceae; genus UBA2316. The sequence goes on along the minus strand of JAYVPD010000197.1, from coordinate 15,203 downwards.
AAATTTCTGTCTCATTTTGACATACTTGAACAATGGTTACCCAGCCCTTTATCTGGATTATTTGAATCTGTTTGGGGCCCCGTAACTCTTTTACTATCATACAGCTATGGAAAAAATAACGTCCCCTGAAATAGATCGCATTCCACTACTAAACTCTTTCGTTGATACAATGAAACAAAAGCTAGAGGGTGATTTGATTTCAATAGTGCTCTTTGGCTCAGCGGCTGAAAACCGAATGCGGCCCCAATCTGACATCAATTTACTTGTAGTGCTAAAATCCTGCCAAGTAGAAACATTGAATAAAATTAATACTGAATACCGCGAGCAAAGAGGCCTCATTAAATTAATGTGCATGTTTTTGGAAAAAGCAGATCTTCCTACGGCCTTTATTTCTTTTCCCATAAAGTTTTTAGATATTTCACGACGATCTCAAGTGCTCTTTGGTGAAAACATTATCCCTCAAATAAAAATCGATCCTGAGCATTTGAAATTTCAGCTTCAGCAGTCGATTTTAAATTTGCGTATTCGGCTTCGCGAACGCTACACTGTCGCGAGCCTACGAGAAGAACAGCTTGTAAATATCATGAACGAATTCTCAGGCCCCCTTCGATCGTGTGCCTTTTCAATAGCTGATATTGCGGGCAAGAATCCGAAAAATCCAAAAGCAGCAATGGCAAGTTTTTTAGAAACTCACTTTCCGGATAGGGCCCAGACACTGGCACAGACAATTTCTACCATTCGAGATGCTTCTGGATTATCACGCGAACAGATTGTACCCGCATTAAAAGATTATTTTGAAATACTAGAAAAAATGCAGGACGTGGCCTCACGATGAATCCATTTGATTTAAAAGGTGCCGACTTCTTGGTTTTTTATGGGATTTTTTGTTGTTGTTTGGTGATACTGATTCGATTTCTGATTCGTTCGATATCGGGTCCAGGTAACCCAACCAAAGAATTACTGAAAGACCCCTATGCCATCGCCTACCTTAAGGGAGGCCATGCGCAAGTTGTGCGGATTGCGATAATTTCATTGATTGATCGAAAGCTCATTCATGCCTCTAACAAAAAAGAAGACGAAATTACAGCCAGTAAAATAGCATCTACTTTTGTAATGAAACCAGTCGAAAAAGCCGTCGTCAGAGCGACGTCAGACGCTACCTCTATTTCAAAAGTTTTAGAAGACGCATATGTATTCAATGCCGCAGACGAATACAAAGCCGCTTTGGAATCAATAGGCTATTTGTTTTCGGGCCCGGCCCTTAAAAAAAAGACACAACTTCTATCCGTCGGATTCATACTCATTTTAGGAGTCATGTTGGCAAAAGTTGAAATTGCCATGAGTCGCGGACACACAAACGTCGGATTTCTGCTTTTTGCCGGTATTATATTTTCAGTTATACTAGGAAAGTGGGCCGATACTCGTATTACAAAAACAGGTCAACGATGTTTGGATAATTTAAAAACTTTGCTAAATACTTCAGCTAATAGACTTATAAAAGTGTCGAAGGAAAGGTTCGAGTCGCCAAGCACTGCTGAATCTAACGAACTTGCACTTATTGCGTCGGTCTATGGAATTTCGATCCTTCCCGAAGGCGCCTATCCGCAAATTCATCGACTATTTAAAAGGGCCATCAAAGAAAACTCCGGTGGTTCAGCCAGCTGCGGATCGTCTTGTGGTTCTTCGTGTGGCAGCAGTTGCGGTGGTGGCGGCTGCGGCGGAGGGTGCGGTGGTTGTGGAAGTTAAGAAACGAGCCTCCAAACCAGCTCCTATACATAGGGTGGGCATTGGTTGGCGCCCCGAAATCGCGTCGTTTATTCTAAATCATTCTGACCTAATTGACGATATTGAAATCGTCATTGAAAATTTTTTTTCACTCAATCGTCAGCAACGAGAGCAAATTGAATTTCTTGCCTCGCTTTATACCATTCACTTTCACGGAGTCGGCTTAGGGATTGCCTGTTCAGATGGGATTCCGTCCATTTTGTTAAAAAAACTGAACTCATTTTTTTCACGATTCCCAAATCCCAAATGGTCAGACCATTTCAGTTTTGTGCGTTCAGGCGATATTGAGCTAGGTCATTTGGGGGCACCGCCTCGCAATGACCATACTGTCGACATTATTATAAATAATTTAACAAATATAGAAAAGGAACTGGGCCGTAAACCCCTTCTTGAAAACGTCTCGACTCTTTTACTTCCACCGATGAGTACACAAACAGAAGCACAGTGGATTAACAAAATCGTAACAGCTGCTAATTCTTGTATTCTACTTGATATCAATAACGTGTATTGCAATGCCGTTAATTTTGGAGACGACCCCTTTTCGGCTTTGGCAGAATATCCCTTTGAACGGGTTCGCCAAATTCATATGAGCGGAGGCAAATGGATTCGGTACGACGAAATGTCACGGCGTATGCTAGATGATCACAAGCACGACATTCCAGAAATTGGTTTCCAAATGTTGGACTTTGCTCTTTCTAAAATTGATCACCCGATTTCAATTATTCTTGAGAGGGACGGAAACTACCCCGATAATTCAATTTTGCGAGATCAGCTTTTGCGAATTCATGCACTGATAAAACGACCTATTCCAAAGGATCATCTAAATGAGCTATCCTATATTTGAATACACATTAGCAAAATTACTCACAGACACCGAATTTTTAAATTTATTTTTGGGCAGTTCCGAGCGAGCCCTGAATGGCTTGGATCTAACCCAAGCCGAAAAAGACGCATTAGTTAAAATGGATCATAGAGAATTAGTTTTAGCATCAACGTCCTTTCAGAAAAAAAAAATGCCTTGTAAAACACGCGAAAAGTTACATTTCTTTCCAGCCATTAACAAAGCAACCGCCCGCTTTGCAATATACCTGAAACATTTGGTAAGACGACTGAACTAACCAACCTTTTTTTTCACAATCATGCTGATGACAACTGATAACGGCATCTTGGCCAGAACTCGAATAAATAACCCAACCATTTTTAAGGCAATCAGTAGCTTGGGGATTGTCATCGTTTCCGCGACACACAATGGTCCTCAGCAAATTTTGATTTTCCTGACCCACTTCATACCAGCCCTCTTTAAAACAACCAGCTGATTTACATTGGGTGTACGCTGAACGCCCTGGGCCTTTTACTATCCATCCCGATTTTTGACAACCTTCACGGTAGCAACCATAGTCGTTTTTTAGGCCGCTCACGTCGGTCCAAGTCCAACCTTGATTCATACAATCACCATTCCAACAGGTCACATCGGCCGCACCATAGCTGACTAGGCTTGCCATCATCAAAACTATAAGTCCTTTGAATATCATAGTTGCCTCCAATTCACTAAGTGTGACCCATTAAAACATTCACAGCAATAATTGATTTGTAAAAATAATCGATTATCCTATTGGTCATGTCACTATCCACTCTGCATCTAGAAGCATTTTACACTGTGTCGCAAGTATTGAACTTTACCAAAGCGGCCAATAAATTGGGAATTACCCAATCTGCCTTGTCCCAGCGGGTGTTAAATTTAGAAACCGAGCTGGACACGACACTTTTTATCCGCGACCGATCTGGCTTAAGGCTTACAGAAACAGCCCGAGACTTGTTGCGATTTTGCCAGATGAAAAACGCTTTGGAAGACGAATTCCTTGCTAAAATAGGATCCAACAATCCAATAGAATTGGCCGGTTCTTTGCGTGTAGGAGGATTTTCTTCAATTTCAAGTTCAGTTCTAGTTCCACTTTTTTCTTCGTTCCTAAAAAATCATCGAGAGGTTCATTTCGCGCTGCACACTAAAGAGCTGAATGACCTGACTTCTCTGTTAAAACGTAGCGAAATTGATTTTATGATTTTAGACGATCGTATTCAAAAAGAAGAATTGGAACGCCATTTTTTGGGTAGCGAAATCAACGTCCTGGTCGAATCAAAGGATTGTGATGTTCCCAATCTTTATTTGGATCATGACGAAGACGACATGACGACTATCAATTATTTAAAAAAATTTAAAATCCCAACAAAAGATATAAAGCGCATTTTTCTAGATGATATTAATGGCCTATTAGCGGGGGTTCGGCATGGCCTAGGGCGTGCAATTATGCCATTGCATCTTGTAAAAAATGACAAATCACTGCGTGTTTTAAATCATAAAGACACCCTGGAAGTGCCGGTTTATTTATATTACTTTAGTCAGCCGTACTATTCAAAACTTCATCAAGCTGTAGTAAATGAATTGGTTGAAAAATTTAAAGATTTTCTTTCCTAACAGACCCCAATGAGTTTTTCATTTCTTGACGGCTTTCAAGGGGAAGTCCACACTGAACGCCGTGACTACAGCAAGCTTACAAGAACTATTTTTTAAAGAAATTCCAATTACACGATCTATGGGGTTAACGGTTTCCTTTATTAGCGATCAGAAAATAGAAATTGTTTTTAAGTTGGCAGAAAATAAAAACCATAAAAACACGGCCTTTGGAGGCAGCCAATACACGGCGTGCGCTTTGGCATGTTATGGTTTGTTTCTAGTAGGAATTCGGGAACATGGTTTTTTAACTAATAATATCGTCATTTCCGATGGCCGCATAAAGTACAAACAGCCGGTTACTACTGATTTTAAAGTAAGTGCCGACTGGGACATCTCCTTAAAAAATTCGTTTTTTCAAACCCTTACTAAAAAAAGAAAAGCCAAAGTAACATTGAAGTCCCAAGTTTTTGCAGGCAACACCCTATGCGCAGAATTTGATGGCGATTTTGTTGCCAAACTGCATAACTAATTTCTCTGACTACTTGCCATCAGTTTTGCCGTTTGACCGCTACTTCAGACCTGTTAAACTTAAACTATGAAACCAAATAATATAAAGCCAGACGATGTGACTCCAAAAGATTTGTATGCAAATCGTAGACAGTTTTTGCAAACTTCAATCTATGCAGCCTCTGGTCTGGCAACGTTTGCAGCCTATCGTTATTTTCGGGGCGGGCCTAGTAGCGCGAAAGAATCGCAAATAGGGACGCTTAAACTTGGCAATGAATCCACTACTTCATTTCAGGATATTACCCACTATAATAATTTTTATGAATTTTCGACAGATAAAGAGTCAGTTGCCAGCGCTGTAGAAAATTGGAAGCCAGTAAAATGGGCGTTAGAAGTCGGTGGTCTTGTTGAAAATCCAATTCATTTAAATTTGGCCGATTTAGTAGCTATTAAAACGGAAGAACGTATTTATAGATTTCGCTGTGTGGAAGGTTGGTCCATGGTCATCCCGTGGCAAGGATTTCCCTTAAGTACGCTGATTGAAAAAGCGCGGCCTCATTCTAGTGCTACTCACGTAGCCTTTGAAACGTATTATGTTCAAAACGAAATGCCGAGCGCGAAATTCGCTGGAATTTCATTTCCTTATGTCGAGGGTTTACGCTTGGATGAAGCTATGCATCCCCTAACTCTGTTGGCCACAGGGATTTACGGAAAAAATCTTCCGAACCAAAATGGGGCACCATTGAGATTAGTTGTTCCTTGGAAATATGGTTTTAAAAATATTAAATCGGTTGTTAAAATAAGTTTGACCGACAAGGAACCGCCCTCGACTTGGAATATTGCCAATCCTGACGAATATGGATTTTATTCCAATGTTAACCCAGACGTCGACCATCCACGCTGGTCCCAAGCCAGAGAACGTCGAATTGGCGAAATTGCACTAAGGCCAACGCTGCCGTTCAATGGCTATGAAGGTGATGTTGCTAAACTTTATACCGGAATGGATTTAAGGAAATATTTCTAATGACCCCATTAGCACAAACTACCACGGCGCCAGTAAATCCGCTTAAAGAAGCTGAGTTTCAAAAAAAATTACTTCGACTGAATGCCCTAATTCCAGCGGTTATGCTTGGATTTGATTGGCTTCGAGGAAATTTAGGAGCCAATCCACCCGAAGCCTTTATCAGAACTACAGGCGTAGTCGCCATTATTTTTTTGATTCTAACTCTGTTAGTGACCCCACTGTCGCAAATTTCCAAATGGTCCTGGCTAGTCAAACATCGTCGATGGCTTGGACTGTGGTCCTTTTACTATGGGTGCCTTCACCTTTTTGGGTACTCATTTTTTGATCGCGGATTTAATTTTTCTTTGATATTTGCAGATATAAACAAGAGACCCTTTATTCTGCTAGGTTTTGTTGGTTTTATTTTGATGGCCCCTTTGGCAATTACGTCCACTAACGAAATGATTCGAAGATTAGGCGGAAAGCGATGGAAAAATTTGCATCGTTTAGTTTATGTCATACCTATTCTTGTAGCTATTCACTATTGGATGATTGTGAAGTCTGATATTTTCTATCCAGGATTAGTTGTTGCTTGTTTTACGCTGCTTCTTGGGTATCGAGTGGTTAAAAAGTTGAGGCCTGGTTCTTAGATGACTATTTTTGTCAGCCTCTCGTTTTGAAACGATCAGAACTATTTGTCTATCTGCTGACAAGACAATAAAGGTCTTAAATTTGCATTTCTATTAATTTATGAAGCAATTGGTATTTATAGCCATTTTATTTTTTCAATTTTTATGTTTTGCACAATCGGTTGCGGATTTAGATAGAATACAAGATAAAGCCGACGGTCTGAATGCTTTTTTGGCTAATACAGAACTAAGAGAAGAATACCTTCACGCAGCCCAACTTTATTTTGGCGGCGAATCTGCGTTTCCGCGCAGCTCGTACGAAGCCATTCTGGCTTTTATTGAAAAGATGTCCCAGATGGACACCACCATCGCAACCCGCGCATGGGATAAGAAAAATTCCGGCCCAACTTTTACATTGAACTTGGGAACAGACGACAGCCTAGAGCTTAGGCAAGACGTTTGGGTCAAGGAACTTATCGCGGTTAAAAAAAGAGTAGAAAATAAATCTGGAGATTGGGCCTACTGGTGGAAAGAACCAATTAGAGGCGAAAAGTTTGTAAAAGACGTTGAGCAAGCACAGCTAGAAATGTCAGATATTATGAAAAACGGAACCTATTCAAAGACTTTTTTAGATAGTTTCATCAAGAAAAATGAGACCTTAATTTATGCACTACTTCAATACCAACTCGAGCTTGAGGACAATAAAGAAGGTCTAAACAGTTCAAAATGGGAAGTGATTAGGTCAGTTACCAACAAGCTCGCCACTCAAAAACACTTGAATTGGCCTCTTCCCTTCTCAAAGCCACCGCAATTGGCTAAATATTGGAAGTTAATCGAACCCGATTTTATATCGACGGAACGTTCGGTTGCCAAATACACCACTAAAATTTCTCAAGAAAGCGGGCGAAAGGTCACCTTTCGATCCGTTCGACGTTTTCATGCACTTTTCAGAGGCCTCCCGGTTAAGGAATGCACTGGCGGAGACTGCTCGTTGCTAGAAACACTTTCTGCGCGGCGATTTGCAATTCCACTTTTAAATGATACATGGGTTCAATTCCTAGAAGAAAATGAACTCGGTGAGGGGCATTTACAAGCAGTGACGTTGCAAGATGCAAACTCTAAAACAATACTAAATGTCGATTTTATGGCTGGCAAACTGCGCGAACAGGTTACACTAAGGGCCAATACAACGGGGGACGCGCAGGCCTTTTCAATCTATGAACTGTGGCTCGCTGAGGTTGAAAACCATTTGGATAAAAACGTGCAAGGCATTGCCATCGGCGAAGCGCTCAATGCCAACAATGAAAAAATGCAAGAATTTATTCGTGCGAAAATATCCTATCAACTTGGTCAAGACATTGGCCCTGCTGAACGATTTTCGGTAACAGATGGAGATATGGCCTATAGAATTAGTTTAACAAGTTGGCGATTAGAAAAGGATAAACGATACGCAAATTGTTTAACCTTCGATGCCTGTGATATAGAATCAAAACATCTAAGGATTTTAAATTCGTCTCTGCAAGAGTCTCGATCTTTAAGTGATCAAGAGCTATTTGCCTTATGGACCGATCCAAGTGTAGATAAGATTCGAATTTTAAATATGGCGAGTCGTGAATTTCAAGCAAGAGTCGCCCAAAATGAAATGGAAGTATTTAAAAGTCTTTTAAGGACAATAGAATTTAACGAAGCTTCAATAGAGTCCTATCTAGCATATCTTTTGCACAAGAGACCCCTAGAAAATAACGTGCGTGATAGTCTCAGAAAGTCTAATCACCTTTTCATCAGACGTGGTCTGGGCGGCTTGGCCGCAAAAAAAGATCTCCGCGATATTATTCCTTCTGATATTTCACAAGTGAAACCAGAATTTTTCGATGTATTTGAATCACTGACTCCGCCAGAAAAAGCCAAGACGTCAGGACTTTATTTGGCAGCTTTCAAAGCCGCGGGCAAACTTTCCACATGGGATGACATTTTAGGTTTTGCCCAGACTCACAAGTCGATTTTCAGCAAAGACAGCTTCCAAATATTTGCAACGGGATTAGCCTTTGCCGTTAAGGATGCAAAACCAACACCCAATCAAATTGAAGAACTCGGCGCATTTTTTACCACTGTGGATTCTAAAATTTCCTTTCTTAAAATTGTGGCTCAAACTGTGACTAATCCTGACGATCTTATTGCTGTCTTTAACTACAAATTAAGAAGCCCATCAGATCCTTTTAAAGCTGCACTTTCAGACGTCGTTGTCGAATTTACTGAGCAGTTCTCAAAAGCGAACCCGACTCCAGAACAGATTTCTAGCTGGATAGGGTTTATTTACTATGTCGAGCAAGATATTAAAGCTCGAAAAATACTTTTAAAAAATCTAAAAAGTATTGAACAAATCTTAGTTGTTTTCACTTTAAATGGTCAGACCAACAATGCTCCATACAAAAAAGCAATTCAGTCATTTCTTTTAGAAAACTCTATTTACGCAGAGCCCAAATTGTCAGACCTTGCCCATTTCATTGAGTTTTTAAAGATAGCACCAACGATAGATTACGGACTTAGATTGAGAAATCAAGCACTCAGATTTGTAAAGACCCCAGAAGAACTTTTAGACATTTACAAGCCATATTTATCTGCAAGCCCAGAATATATCTTGGCTTTAAAAAACAGTCTCGCCGAAAAACTAGATTTTTTCTTACTGATGAACCCTTCGGTTGCGACGGCTACTCGTTTTTTAAATGAAATTAATAACGAGGAAATAAAAATTCGGCTGCAACACTATATTGACCATGTACCCAAGGGATTTAAATCCCTTATTGCACGATTAAAAAATAATTTTGGATTTAAATCCAATCAAAAGCCCGATGCGCTTCCAGCAATAAATCGATGTTTTATCTTCTACAGCAAAAAAAGAATCTAATTCTCAAAAAACTAAAGCTTGAATAATAGGCAGGCAGAATCGCAGTAAACTTTGTTGTCCATAAGGACATTATCGTATAGGCTTTCTTTAATAATTATCACTAAAGGAACCCCATCCAATGAAATCCAACTTAATAATCGTCTTCATTTGCTTTTCTTCATTTTGTTTTTCACAAAGTGTGATCCCAGCTCATAACCCTGTTTACGGTGTTTACAGGGGTCTTTCGACACCTATTCAAAGTTGTACGGTATCGATACTAGAACAAAAAACCTATGAGACGGCCTCTGTCATGATCGATCAAAATCCTTATTTGTTTATAGGTACGGCGCAGTTAATGGGTTTTATTTCTAGCCATTCGCTTAAAGTGACTTTGCAGTCTAATGATCCAAGTCGCCCAGGCACTGTAGTGTTATTTTTTAATTCTAAAAACACTCTCACCGATGTTTTTACTACATTTAATGGCGCGACTTCACATTGCTCAGAAATGTTCCAAATTAAAATGCAAAACTAAGTCGCTATTGCTCTTGCCGCTTTAAGCGACGTTCAAAAAAATCAACTATGGATTTATACACGTGCGTTTGGTTCTCTTTGCCGTAGACTCCATGTTTGGCGCCAGGATACGTAATCGATTCATACAGCTTGCCCGCTTTTTGCAAATTCTTAAAGAGCAATGTGCTATTTGTAAACAATACGTTGTCATCCGCCATTCCATGAATAATTAGAAGATTTGCTTTTAAACTAACAACAAAGTTTAATGTATTGGCGCGCCTGTAGCCCTCTGGATCTGATTTTGGAGTGCCCATATAACGTTCTGTATAATGCGTGTCGTATAAAGAAAAATCGGTCACTGGAGCACCCGCAACCAGAGCAGAAAAAGTATCGGGGGCTTTCAATGCCAAATTTACTGCCAAATAGCCGCCATAACTCCAGCCACTAAAGCCGACTCGTTTCGAATCTATATATCCTTTGCCAATTAGATGTTGAACCCCAGCTACCTGATCGTCGACTTCCACAGTTCCAAAGGCGTTTTTAAGATAATTTTCAAACTTTTTTCCACGCCGTGCTGATCCACGATTATCAAAAGTGGCAACCACAAAACCTTTTTGCAATAAAACCTGAGTCACAAGTCCGCGTTTACCGCCCCAAGATTTGGAAACCAGCTGAACACCGGGTCCACCATATCCCAAAACTATCAAAGGATACTTTTTCTTTTCATCAAATCCGGGCGGTTTAAACAAAGAATAGTAAATGGATTCGCCAGAGGGAATGCTAAAGGAACCAAATTCAGGAGCAATAAGCGAATTTTTGAAAGGATACAGAGGGTGCCCCTCCACGACATTATTTTCAGAGAGCATCGAGATTACGTCACCATTGCCACTATTGAGCGAAATACTTTGGGGCGTCGTCGGCGTTGAAAACAAATGCACAAACACATCACCCTTTTCGCTCATAGTTACATTGTGCCAGCCTTCTGCTTGGGTCAGGCGTTCGGGTTCGGAAGGTGCTTCTAGCCGGACTCTATAAAGATGTTTTTCAAGAGGCGAATGAATACTCGCCGAAAAATAAACCCAACCTTTTATTTCATCTACACCTACCAGAGAATCAATAGGCCATTCCCCTTTTGTTAACGGGTACAACAATGAGCCTTCATTTTTATAAAGATAGAGATGTTTAAAACCAGAACGTTCGGACGTCCAAATAAATCGTTTGGAAAGTTTTAACATTTTACCGCTGGAATGCAAATTTACCCAATAGGGGTCTGTTTCAGTGAAAAGTTGTTTATTACTTTTTGTAACCGGATCATAGGACCAAACTTCCAACGTTTTTTGATCGCGACTTTGAATTTGATAGATCAATTGATTTTCAGAATTCCAAATAGCACTTGCTAAGTAGATATCTGAAGTTTTACCTAAAGGAATCCACTTCAATGATATTTGGCCTTTCAATACGCCCGTGACAGACGCAACAGCGAGGCGTACAATCGCATTTGTCGATCCCGTTTCTGGATAGCGTTCTTTATGCACAACCACTTTGTCGGCATCGATATCATAGCGATCCACTGTTTTGACTAGCGTTTCATCTACTTTCGTTAAAGCTAAATATTTTTCGTCCGGCGACCACCAATAGCCAGTAAAACGGTGCATCTCTTCTTGAGCGATAAATTCAGCTGTGCCATAGGAAATCGTGCCTTGTCCATCCTTGGTCACGCTGTATTGTTTTCCCGACTTTGAATTTACAAAAACCAAATTCTGCTTTTTGATAAAGGAAATGTAAGTGTCTTTGGGCGAGAACCGAACATCGACTGCATTAGCTTTATCATGAGTGAGAGGACTAAGCTTTTTTTCACCTAAATTATAAACATACAAATCCCCCCCGGCCGGAAAAACTAAGTGGTGGCCGTCGTTGGACCAAAAATGTTCGATAATTCCTTTTTGACTAATTCGTTGCCGTTCACGACGTGCTTTTTCTTCTTCTGAAAGCTCACCAAATTTCAAGGAATTCGAATCCACCAATAAACTGGGTTGCCCTGTTTTTAAATTGTATTCCCAGAGGTCTAATACTTCAAAGTTATCGGCCTTTGGTTTCAAAAATGAAAGTCGATCTCCCTGAGGTGAAAACTGTACATTGGCTGTCACCGCACCGTCGAGATCAGGGCTTTGAAACAGTCGCTCAATTGTCAATTTTGAGTCTGATAGGGCCGCGGAAAATACACTATTTGATAAAAATATACAAAATATGAAAAATCTTGAGGTGTCTTTCATGTCATTTCTTATCGCTGGCTTTTACTTTACCATAATTGACTACTTCGCCTTCTTTAACTCCTGGAGCCTTCAACAACTCTTTATCCTGAACAAAAGCTTTAAATCCTTCAGCACAGTTTACATAAACCCATTGTTCTTCAAATTTGTCACCCACGCCTGAGGTTTGAGATAATTCTGGTTTTCTAGTTTCATCGCAAGAATATTCTATTCGAATTTCTTTTTTCTTCGGGCCCTTCGTTACGCCCTCGCAAGAGCCTTCAGACAAATAAACTTCGCGGCTGACTTTGTCGCCTTTTTTAAGTTTCACGGATCCGATTGTTGTATCTTTTTTTACTGTATATTCAACGTTGGAAACCACTTGATAAAAATCAACAATAGATCCTTTATTACTGGACCAGGGGTGATAAATTGCATTTTCAATTGTGCAACTTTCAGATTTCGAAATATCTCGCAGACTTTTGTAGGCGTTTACTTTAGTTTTCCCTTTGTTTTTGGAATCCACATCAATAACGGGGGCTGGATATTCCCCGCTCCAAAAATTTCTGGCAACACGGGTCGTTTTGATTCCATTTCGCAATATCGGTATTAAATAGGATGAAGGTACTTCTGCCGCGGCAATTGCAACGACAAGTAATGATGCTATTGAGAAAATAAATTTTAAATACATTGGACCCCCAACAAATGAATGTTGGGATTATTCTAAAGGGAAATTTTTATTAAGTGGAATATAAAATTTGCGTCAGAAATTTACCTAATAATTAGGATCACTTTTTTAAAAATACCACTTGTTGAATTTGTGACATTGGGATTGGTTCAAATGGACCTCGAATGTAAACACGATTCTTGGAGTCAATTCCTAAAAAGGTTCCTGATATCCACTGAGTTCTAAATGTATCAAAATCAAAATAACCAATTTTAAGTTCTGTCAGAGCTTGAATTACGTGAACATCTAGAATCAGGTAACCTGCAATAGTGCTACCTCCTTTGAAACCAACAGCATTATTTTTGATACTTTCAAAAATACCAACCCGTTCGCCTACACTGGCCCTATCTGGCGACGGTGAGTAGGTCAAAACTATAAAATCCCCTTGTTGCACCCGTTCCACTTTAAGGATGTTCTTTTGAGGGATACCTACCGGCGGTCCAATTAGTTTTAATTCACCATACTTATCAAGGCCTTCGAGTAGCCCCCCCCAAGACTCTGGTCTGTATCCATTGTGTTGGGTGGTGACCTGGACTAAGTCCCCGATTTCAACTTTATATGACTTATACCACTGGTCAGGATGGTAGAATTCCCCACACTGAAATGCATTGGCAATATTAAGCCAAACACCTGTCAAAATAAAATACACTAGAAACAACCTAATAAGATACCTTCCTGCTGGATGTTCATAAATTGAACATCCAAGGATTGGACCAATTGGAAATTAGGTCTAATTGGAATATATGATTTGTGTTAGTGGATTGCCGATACGATTAACCAATTCAACTAACTGTCTCGTGAAGTTGGCGTCTTTTGCTTTTCCGGTTGCTGGTCAGGAATTTGTTGAACTGGGGTATGAGCAATGTCTTTTGGGGGATCTTGCTTGGGAGCATCTAATTCAGATACACCTTTTTTAAAATCACGAATGGCCTCACCCAATGATTTGCCTAATTGAGGCAGTTTTGAAGGCCCAAAAAATAGTAAAACGATAACAATCACAACCGCCCAATGAACAATACTAAATTCGCCCACACCACACCTCTTTGAAACAACTAAAACTCCGATTTTCTCTCTAAGTCAATAGAGCTCGGCATCAGACACATATCCTTTCGGCTATTTGCCATTCCAGCTAAAATAAAAAAAGCCTAGATGTTGATCGAGCTAGAGTACCATTCTTATGTACATTCACTTCGAACAACATATCAAGGCAACTCTTTTCTGCTATTCAGCGACCATGGCTTTCAATTTTACTATTTCGGCCCTGATAGTTTCAGCCGCTTTAAACTCCTTTAATGTAAACATCGAAAATTTGGCAGACAGCCAATTCTTTGGAAGCGATTGCATAATAGACTCAAGTAAAGCTATTGAATTCTGAATATCTGATTTTTGATCATTCGATAACGCGATGGTGGCCTGCTGATATAGTTTAACTAGGCCTGGTAACTGGCGAGAGACGATCCCTAATCCTTGGGTGTAGGGAATTGGTGCTTCATTTGATCCGAATATTAAATACTTCAGATACTCTTTTAAATTCTCTGGAATGGCCACCATTTTGGTATTGGTTACATTGACCGCAGCCTGATTATTATAGTGAATTTTACGGGAAGAATACTGTAATACCAATTTTGAATATGTCTCAAATTTCGAAACCTCAACTAAAGTGCTTAAAGCAAGCCGTCGAGTAGTCGGAAAAAAACTTTTTTTGCTAGATTGAATAAATGTATTAAAAGCATCAGAATTTAATTTAGCTCTAAATTTTTCAACCACCCGGACAATTCGATCTAAATCAACATTTCTTGGATCGTAAGTATCCGTAAAATCTCTCAACAGGCGATTCAATTCTGAAACGGCTAAATAATAAATAAAGACGGGTCCTTTCTTATTGAATTCGCCAGCAATCCGACCGGCTCGTGAATAAAAGAAATCGGAATTTTGAAATCCAAGATCTAGTCCCATAGTTAGACGATAAAGTTCCAGTTCTTCAATGGCTTCCCGAGTTTTATCCGAGAGGTTTTTTTTGATTTGCGTACCTTCGGGTGGAACTAGTGAATACCCTTTTTTCAAAATTTTATTGAAACTATCTGATCGCTTTGCCGCTTCTTGAAGTTTTAAACTCGCGCGTTGCAATTCGGCTCGTTCTGAGCTGGTTATATTTTCAGTCCAGGTAAAATAGCCAATATCTTTAATCGTTTTTTCATACCTGCGAAAAAACGACCAAATTTCATTCTGAGTAAGGCTTTCCACGAGAGCTCCAGATTCAATTATTTTTAGTGCGGAAGCACAAAAATATAAATGATTAGACAATTTTTCGCTTGCCGCTTCGACCTCGACTCTGGGTACTTTCACTTTCGAAAATGCTTTGGATTCCTGCATAATTTTAAATAGGATTCGCTCGGCAGAAATATCAAGTCCAATAAGTCTATCAACTTCACCAGTGGCACCATCAAATGAAGTTAG
>JAYVPD010000196.1:0-4562 GCA_043757515.1 Pseudobdellovibrionaceae bacterium | reverse complement strand
ATTATTTTTACCTTAGACAAAAAGAGTGTCCCTAAAGAGAGCAATCAAGTTGAGTCGCTTAAAGACAATATTGATCGCATTCTCCAGCGCGATGCCGAAGAGTAAAATTACATTTATTTCATTGCGTGTTTCAGAGTGAGACGATGACGTGTTGCCGGGCAATTCATCCGCGTCTCAAATCAATACATCTTCTTAAATTTTTTTTTGTTTTGAACCTCCAAAATATCATTTTTAGGCGGTCGGTCACTTGTGAAACTAATTATCTTTTAGAGTTTCAAACTATTAAAGTTTTATCACTTTTTTGACGATTATATAGTCATGGCGATGTCAGTGCATGCTGTGCATAAGATAGTGAATTGGATAGTATTTTTTTTCAGCCTGCACGCGTTCGCAAATAATTCGGGCATTACTTATCAAGGTCGGATTTTCAAACCAGATGGCTCGGCGCTTGAAGGCACGAGCGTTCAGTTCAGAATGCAAATTCGGTCACCCGGTACAGAAAACTGTCTTTTATTCGAAGAAACTCAAACACTGAATTTAGGTGGCACTTCTGGAATATTTTCTCTTACCTTAAACGATGGCACAGGAACACGCCTGGATACGCCAACCTACCCAATCGATCGCATTTTTGCGAATCGTGACGTGATGACCTTAGACACTGCTCGCTGTGCGACAGGAACCACCTACACTCCAGGAGCGACAGACGGTCGTAAGTTTATCGTTTATTTTAAAGATGAAACAATGGCCGATTATGAACCGATGCCAATACTAGGTCTAAACTACGTTCCGATGGCCTTAGCGGCAATGGAAGCCGAGAAAGTGGGACCCTTCGCAGTTTCAAATCTAGTCAGAACGGTGGATGGCAGCGGAAATCCAGCGACTGCGCCTGCTTTGACTCCAGCGCAACTGGCCGAATTTTTAAATGTGATCAACGGCGCGAGTACAAAATATATGACGGTGCAAAATTCATCGGCCGCGTCCTTACCAAGTTACACGACGGTGTCCCCACCAGGCACGCCGGCCGCCGGCAGTTTTTGGTACGATAGTACAGCCAAACTTTTGAAATATTACGATGGTACGGCAACTCAAACTCTGAGTGCCGCTGGTTCAATAGCTGCTTCATCGATTACGTCAGGCCTGATGTCAACCGCTAGGTTAGGTACAGGAAGTGCGACGAGCTCAACCTATTTACGCGGGGATGGAACGTGGAGCGCAGTCTCTGCAAGTCAGTGGACTACAACTGGCAGTGATGTTTATTATTCCGTGGGCAAAGTCGGAATTGGAACAGCTACGCCCAGTGCTTCACTTCATGTTGTTGGCGCCGCCGGAACCTCGGGTAGCCCGACAGCAGCGCCTGGCATGATCGTTCAGGCCGGAGCAGCCTATACAGCAAGTGGAAATGGTGGCGACTTGTCTTTGCAGGCTGGCGCCGCAAATAGTGGAACAGGCGGATCTGTTTCGATAGGCGCTGGCAGTGGGTTAGGTGGCGGAAGCCTGACTCTCACTGGCGGTGGCACTTGGACAGGGTCAGGTGCGTCTGCTATTTCTTTGATTGGAAGTGGATCTGTAACAAGTGGTAGTATTTCTATTCGATCAGGAACCACGAACGGCGCAGCGCCAGGAAATTCTGGAGATATCAATATTTTTACGCCGTCTACGACAACTGGTTTTACGGCGACTGGCGGAAGCATAAATCTCACCGCGGGAACCGGTGAATCTGCGGGCACTGGCGGAACGGTTACGGTTACTGCGGGTGGAGGCGGCGCAACCAATGTGAATGGTTCGAATGTAGTTTTAAATGGCGGAGCAAAAGGCGGGTCAGCATTGGATGGAAATGTTGTCCTTGCTAACACTCGGGGGAACGTCGGAATTGGAACGACGTCACCAGCAGCGAAATTGGATGTGTCCGGTGAAATTAAAATCGGCAATACGTCGTCAACCTGTGATTCTGCCCGTGAAGGTCAGCAACGTTACAATTCAACTTCAAAATTGATGGAGTTTTGCAACGCGACTTCTTGGATACCTTACCTTACATCCGCACCAGGGACGCAAACTCCCAATGCATTTTCATTTACAAATGTGACAGCTCAGTCGTTGGGGATTTTGGTTCCTAGTAACACGGCAACTATAACCGGATTCCTAGGTTCGCAAGTGGCCAGCGTCACAGGCGGCGGAAACCCAGAAATTAGCATCAATGGCGGCGCCTGGGCTACGTCAGGTGCCATCACCTCTGGGCAAACCGTCCGAGTGAGACTTACAACAAGTGCTTCTGTCAGCACAACTCTAACAGCAACCGTTACTATCGGAACGGTTAGTGGTAATTGGTCGGCGACAACACGTGTGGGATCACTTCGTGCCTTCCTAACGAATGGAAAATACTTTGCTAGCGCGATCGGATCCTTGGCAGGTGCGGATGCTCTTTGCCAAGCTGAAGCGGGAAGTCGGGGATTTGCAGGAAGTTACCGAGCGGTCCTGTCTGATGAAACAACGAACGCAAAAGATCGAATGGTTTTAACATATCCTATCGTTCGAGCAGAAGATGGGGCAACCATTTCCGCGACTAATCTTTGGCTCGGGTCAATTCAGAATTATTTTGAAACATCACCTGGGCCCTCACTTGTTTTCACTGGAACCAATGCAGACGGTACAAAAGCGACTGGTTTAACGTGTAGCAGTTGGACTAGTACGAGTGGATCAGTACAAATGGGTTATGATTTTTGGTCTGATTCTCGGTGGGCAAATTATACTACAGGTGCTTTTTGCAGCGGATCTACATTTTCCCTGTTTTGTATTCAACAATAAAATTAGAAATCCCCAAAGGTATCTTTGATTTTTTTGATCAATCGAGCTTCCATTTGCCGAACGGCTTCTCTGGTTATGCCATATTTTTCACCGATTTCTTGAAGAGTCAGTGGTTCTTCATTTAGCAATCGTTCATGAAGAATAATTTTTTCGCGCTCGGAAAGTCCGGGCTCAAGTTCACTCAATTTTGTTTTAAGCAAATTTATCATTTCTTCGCGCGCAAACGCATCTTCCATGCTTTCAGTCGTAGAGGCTTGAAAGGATCCCAATGTGGATGAACCCTCGTCGTCAATCGGCTTATCAAGGCTGACATCGCGGCCGCTCAGGCGCTGGGCCATTATTTTAATTTCATCTTTTGGAATTCCTAAACGCTCGGAAAGCTCAGATAAATTTTTATCATTGGACAGGGCTTCCATATTATTTTTTTCTTTTTGCAACTGATAAAAAAGCTTTCTTTGATTTTGAGTCGTTCCGATTCGAACCATCGAATACTGTCGCATTAAATATTCTTGAATATACCCGCGAATCCACCAAACAGCATAAGTAATCAACCGAGCGCCCTTGTACGGATTGAATTCGCGTACAGCGTGCATTAGCCCAACGTTGCCTTCTTGAATCAAATCAATCAGCTTGGCGCCAAATTTTGAATACTCGGCTGCAATTTTGACGACAAAACGCAAATTGCTGCGAACTAAAAGTTGGGCCGCTTCGGGGTCTTTGGTTTCAAAATATTTTTTGGAAATTTCTTTTTCCATTTCTTTGGTAAGCAGGGGATATTTTCGTATTTCATTTAAGTATAAAACTAACGGATCACTGCTTTTGGGCAAATTCGAAGACGGAATCGACAAGGATTTTGAGGTACTAACTGCCACTTTAGGAATTTCATCTTCCATATCAAAATCTTCGTCATTCGAAGCCTGATAGGCAGCCTCGGCCTTTTCCGCTGCAATATCCAAAGGCGATTTTTCATCCGAATCGATGGACGCCAAATCATTACCATCAGACACGTCTTTTAGATTCAATTCAGAATCGTGCACGATTTCCGCTTTCACGGAATTTGAAGGCCCTGCGAGCTTTGATTTAATATCTGGTTTCTTAGACGCTTTTGCGTTCATTGCTGAAATTTTTGGCGATGGCTTAGCAACCGCCTTCTTTTTAATCGTTTTTTTATCCTGAGCCATGGTCTAGCCCAAGTGTTTTTTGAGCATCTTCATTAGACTCTCTTGAATAACTCCCTTTAGAGGGGTCAACAGAAAGGGAAGATCAATATTAATTTTTACATGACTGCCGGTGCCGGCTTGGGCCACTTTGAAATCGCCTTTGAACTGGGAGCCTTTTAGATCGCAGGACAAAGCGGGGTCATTAAACGTACAAACGACTTTAGCGTCATATTTTTTGATTTCATCAGTTTGAAAAAACTTTTTTAGTTTGTCATAGGTATCTGTCACGCCGTGGCTAGTAGGGTATTCAATCGAGAGTTTAGGCATCAAGACTCCTTTTAGAGAAAAGCGATCCAGTCCTAAGATTCTAGATTAACAGCAAAAAAAGAACAACGTTTTGACCCCCTCAATGACCCGTGTCACTATCAGGGAAAGCGTTGAAAAGACGCCATCTGACTTCGTTGGATGGCGTCTTTTCAACGCTTTCGGTTGTATGTTATTTTTTTTTGGGGAAAAATTTTATGGAAAAATCTTCTAAGTTTGTTTTGGGTAAGAAACGTACGCATTATTGTGGGTTGTTGAACAAGAGTATGGATGGGC
>JAYVPD010000195.1:0-4578 GCA_043757515.1 Pseudobdellovibrionaceae bacterium | reverse complement strand
ATTTTGAAACAAATATCAAATTCCCGATTAAGGGCCGTTAACATTTTTTGTTGCAGAGAATTAGAATTAAATAAAACAAAATTTAACGGTTCACGATTATGTGGATTTACCACATTCAGTTTGAAATGAATTTCCTTCATTTTTTTCACAGAAAAAACAGGAACATTTCTCAACCGAAATACTGGTTCAGGGAATTGTTTTCCGTAGGGTTCTAAAAACTGCACCCAAGAGAAAAAATGGGTGTTTAAATCAAACCAATCTAGATCTATCGGACCTGACTGGGCCAAGTTAACCCCCAAATTCTCGATTTCCAAGGTTCCATCGGTTGGAACCAACACGTCCAAATAAGCTTGAACATTTTCAGCGAGCAGCTTTTGATTGTCTTTTAAATATTCAAAGCCCGCCGCGCTGGCATGACCACCAAATCGAATCCAATGGGGTTTACTGACTGCCATCGCATCGACCAAACTATAAGCCATTTTATCGGACTTTCGCGATGATCCAACAACCACACCGGTTTCTGCAGATTCAGCGCCAATAAAAAAATTGCCACCAAATTGTTCAACCATTTTAGAAGCGATCAGTCCGGTGACTCCATGATGAATATTTGGCGACGAATAAAAGAAAACTCGATAGGGATTGGCTAGATCAATGGTGTTTTTCAATTGGAAATCGGTAAACGCGGTTTTAACTTCCTGAAATCCTTGCTCCTGAAGCCTTTTACGTTCGACATTCAATTTCAAAATATCTTTTGCAAATGATTTCGCAGCAACCTCTGATTGCTGAAACAATAGATCAATCGGTTTTAAGGTAGCGCCCATTCGTGTGATCGCATTTATTTTGGGCGCTAAAGTAAGCCCAATATCGGCGGCATCTAGTTTTCTGCCGGATATTTTAAGCTCGTCCATCAATGCTTTTAGCCCGAGATTGCTGACCGACCGGAAAGATTCAAAGGCAAACTTAAGAAGCGTTCGATTGTCTTTAATAATGGGAACCATATCTGTAACGGTAGCGATTGCGAAAAAAGGTAAAACAGATTTTAAATCCAAAGTGACAGGCAATCCGTTTTCAATAAATTTCTTACAAAGGCCTCGAACTAGGTAAAACCCAACTCCGCAGCCACACAAATACCCCAGCCCCGAGCGATCCTCTGGCTGATTTGGATTAACGATAGCATACGCATTGGGTAATTCATCCTGAGCCAAGTGATGATCGGTCACTATGACATCAATATTGAGTTCACGAGCGCACTGGCAGGCCACATTACCTGTTATTCCCACATCGACCGTCACGACAACGGTAATATCCTGTTCCTGTTTAATTCTTTCTAAAACCGAGGCATGCAATCCATACCCATCATTGGCTTTGGACGGTTGAAAATAATGAAGATTCTTAAATCCAAGAGCCTGAAAACTAGCGTACAAAAGCGCGATCCCAGACGTGCCATCTAAATCATAGTCGCCATAAATCAATACTGATTCTTGTTTCAGCCACGCCTGCCAAAGTCGTTCGCTGGCTTTTTCACAGTTTAATATTTTAAATGGATTTTCTAAATTAGATAGTTTGGGCTGTAAAAAATCAAAAATCTCTTGAGGTTTTTTTAAATCAAAAGAGGCCAACAAAACTTTAAGCTTATTTGGAATCTGGCTGCAAAAATCCAGAACTTGATTTTGAGAACCAGCCTTAGTTGCTGATTCCCTATTCTGGAGATTTGTTTCCATCATCTAACCTTTCAGTAAGAAACTTAAACTTAACTTTAGCCTAAACTTTAGATTAGGCTTTAGCCAATGCCTTCACTTTTTCTGCGACGATCATCAAAGGAGCCGCCACAAAAATAGACGAATACGTTCCAAAGAACATACCTAGTGTGATAGCAAAAGCAATATCCGACACAGTTCCTGTTGAAAATAACCACAAACAAAGCGCCGAAACAAAAACCGTTCCGGACGTAATGATTGTTCGGCTTAACATATCATTGATCGCCTTATTAATAATAAATCCCAAAGATTTATTAGTGTAGTGATGTTCAGTTTCACGAATCCTATCAAACACCACAATCGTATCATTGAGCGAGTACCCGATCAGCGTTAAGATCGCTGCCAGAATCGGCACGTTCACTTCTTTTCCAACGGCCACAAAGATAGCCAAAGTCAAAATCGCATCGTGGGCCAAACAAACCACTGCACCCGGTGAGTATTTATAGTCAAATCGCAGAGACACATAAATTAGAATTACTAACAGGCAATAAAACACCGCCAAAAATCCATTTCGTTTCAATTCAGCACCCACTTGCGGTCCTACTGTATCAACCCTGCGAATTTCAGGTTTTTTATCGCCGAACTTGGTATCAATCATAGATTTTACTTTACCAATGGACGCATTCAAATTTTCATTTGTTTCTTTATCTGTATTGCCCGCGACACCCTGAAATCGAATGATAAATTCACTGCCTTCGCCAAAGGCTTGGATTCCGATTTCACCAATTCCAAGGCCTTCTGCCGTTTTGCGAAGCTCATCAATATGAACATTATCAGCAAACTTCACTTGAATTTCAGTTCCGCCTTTGAAATCGATTCCGTAATGGATCCCGCCAATTGCCAAATAAATTAGGGAAATGATGGTCAGAATTAAGGAAATACTTCCAATAAAAGGCGCCTTGCCGATGAAATCGTATTTTCCGAAATAGCCTTCATCTGTTTTTGTATTTTTATTTTGTATCATAGTGTTCTCCGCCTAGGCTCTGGCCATGTTTTTGTTTGAAAAGCCAATAGAAATATCTTTGAAATTCCAGCGATACATCATCGTGTCGACAATCACTTTAGAAACGAAAACGTTTGCAAATAAAGTAGTGATAATACCGATCAACAAAGTAACCGCAAATCCCCGCACAGGGCCTGTTCCAAAGTTAAGCAAAATGATCGCCGTTGCCGCCACAGTGATGTTGGAATCCAGAATGGCCGACATCGCTCGACTATAACCTTCTTTAACTGCCAGTCGCCAGCTAGCCCCTTTGCCGAGCTCTTCTTTTATCCGCTCGGTAATCAGAACGTTGGCATCAACCGCAAAACCCACAGTCAAAGCGATACCCGCAATACCAGGCAGAGTCAGTGTCGCGCCCAAGGCAGTTAACAATCCCAAACCTGACAACACGTTCACACCAATTGAACACGCAGCCACCACACCCATCGCGCGGTAGTAGAGAATTAAAAATATGAAAATCAAAGCCGCACCTGCAAACGCACCCTTCTGCGCTTGAGTCACAGAATCTGCACCCAAGGTCGGTCCCACACGTCGCTCTTCAAGCTGCTCAAGCGCCGCTGGCAATGAACCCGCTTTTAACGCTGTCGAAATCATTTTTGCTTCATCTAATGACGACTGCTTGTCACGATTGCCAAGGGTGATTACGGCATTTCCATCACCAATTCGTGTTTGTATATTCGGAGCCGATTTAACAACCTTATCTAAAACAATCGCCATACGTTTATTAATATTATTGCCAGTGATATCGGCAAATTTACCAGCACCCAAAGGATTAAATCGAAGCGCCACTTCTGGATCACCAAACTGACCGAAAGAAATTAAAGCGTCATCCAAATCCGTTCCACCCAATCCCGTGTCTGCTTTCAATGCATACGCCAGTGCGCCGGCATCCATGACACGCGCATTGTCTGCCTTACCAAAATAAACCACAGATTTTTCTGGAATCTTGCCTTTTACAGCTTCGTTGATTTTAGCTACGTATTCAGAGTACTTCGACGTTGCCATTGTGTAGTTACCAGCTGTTTCGGCATCTTTAATCCATTTCTGTAATTCAGCGTAGTTAACAGTGTCGTCGACAATCATAAAATCAAGTTTAGCCGTAGTATTGATTAATTTTTTGGCTTGTTCCGCATCAGCCATACCAGGTAATTGAACCAAAATTCGGCTGTCACCTTGCTGGGAGATACTGGGCTCTGATACACCAAATTCATCGATACGATTTCGAATCGTTTCAATCGATTGCGCAATTACTTTTGATTTCAAATCCCCCACTACATTTTCATTGTAGCGATAGACAGAAACCTTATCACGACGATCCACTGCTTGAAGAGTCGTTCCATGCCGCTCGATAATATATTTATCAGCTCGGTCCGCATCTTGTGCTGACGCAAAATCAAGTTCCATTTCGCCAGTAACGGGGTTTGTGATCTTAAAATTTAAAAGGTCTGCTTTTTCTGGCAATTGGCCCAATTCTTTTTTCAAATTATTGGCCTGACGAGTGGCCGTTTCCTGCATGACGCCGTTGATATCAACGCCCATAACAAGATGCAATCCACCTTGAATATCCAAACCATAATTTAATTTCTTTTGAGCCGGCCACCAGTTGTATTTCTTAGTGTCCACAAAATTAGGAGTGAGCAAGATGATCGCCGTAATGATTCCAGCAAACGCACCAATGACTCGCCATCTGTAGTTTTCCATATTTTCCCCTTACCCATAAATTCAGTATAAAAATTACCAAATGTATTGTGCTAAGTAAGGGAATAAATTGTCAATTGTGAAAGAAGCGCACTGTAGTATTAAGTGCGCCTAAGTATT
>JAYVPD010000194.1:0-4581 GCA_043757515.1 Pseudobdellovibrionaceae bacterium | reverse complement strand
GGTGCCCCGGGCCAGAATCGAACTGGCACGCCCGTTTAACCGAAGCCCAGGATTTTAAGTCCTATCTGATACAAATGCTAAGTAGGTAAAATTAAACAATTTTTATAGTAATGTCGAATGCTTATACCATTTTGCTAAATCCATAATGTACCGTGATTTACTAACATTTCCGAGGGCACTGTCGCCCCAGTGTCGTCACAAAAAGTGGCGGCACTTTATTAGCGACAAAATCCTGGGACACTTCCCCCTATTCTTTTTTCCTATCAGTTTAAATAAGGAGAACATTATGATGGGCGTTATTAACTTTATGAGAAGCCTGCTTTACGTTGCCATTATGCTTGGCGCTGCTGGTACTTTAATAGAAGCTACTGGCTGCATAGGTCGCGAAGCTGCCATCGCTCACCAGCGTGGTGGCGTAAGTTTCAAATGGTTGAACAATCAACTTGTTGGACCGAAACATTAAAAACAATTGAGTCCCTCTTTTTAATTTAAAAACTTTAAAAGGAGTTTTACTTTGTTACTAAAAAAAAGAATTAATGCCATTTACTGCCGTGTCAGCACTGACACTCAGCAAACTGGTTTAGAGTCACAGATACGCGCACTAAAAGACTGGTGCGCTAGAAACCAAATTATCGACTTTGAGATTTTCGCTGACGAAGGTATTTCAGGTGCTAAAGAAAATCGACCTGCACTTAATAGACTAATGGCTATGGTTGAAGCTGAAGAAGTCGAACAGGTTATTGTCTAAGTACTTATCCGGCTAATGCGTCTCCTTCTTCGATTGAAAAAACAATTTTTCGAGCTTAATCTTCAGTACTTTTCCGATTTTAATAGCAATTTCAATTGTTGGAATAACCTTCTTGTTTTCAATCGAATGAATTGTTTGGCGTGACACACTGATAGCTTCAGCTAATTCAGTCTGAGTCATTTCCAGTTTTTCCCTAAATTCACGGACTCGATTTTCAATCATATTGATTGTGTACTTTAAATATTTGCATATGTAAAGACATCTTTACATGAATAGAAACAATACTAATGGAATCGACCTTAAATGCAAGACTTGCTGTAAAGATTTCTGGATTTGTAAGTCATGTTATCGGGGTCATCGATATTGCGGTGATAGCTGCCGTCATACGGGGCGAAAACAAAATCAGAAAATCTCTAAAATTAAGTATGAGCAATCCGAGGAAGCAAAGGCCGATCATCGCGATCGGCAACAGGCCTACCGAAATCGAATTAAAGAATCGAATAAAAGCGTGACGGAACAGAGTTCCATATCCTCAAATTATTTTGTACATGCTACTTCGCAAACAAACTCTTTTCATGAATCTATTGATTTTTGCCAATGTTGCGGATCAAGCCGGTTTAAATTTGTTGGAGGTACTTCATGACGTTGAAAACTTCTTGTTTAGAAAATACAAAATTGATTACAGCAATCGGACTGATATTTTCTTTCGACGAACATTGGCTCAATTTCTTTTATAGTCATAAAAACGGAAGACTTCGACTCGAACCAGCAGAAATGCTTATGGAAGCCCGTTGCTTAAGTAGCGGCGAGCAAATCATGATCAAGGTGGCGCTTGATTTATGGACTCATGGGAATTATGCCAGCTTGTCCAGTATTGCTGAAACTTTAGATTGGGAGAAGTTGACCAGGGTACTTCTCGCAATCATGACCTTACGGGACATTTCTATTGATGACCTGGTTGAAATCAAATCCATTTATGAAAGTTAAATTTAACGGCAAAACCGGACAATTTGAAATCACAAGCGAAGAAGTTGAAACGATTGATATCAATCGTTTCTTAAATATTCTTTCTGTGCGAGGTCTTTCGCCATATTCTGTTCGGTCCTATGGCTATGATCTCATCGTCATTTATCGATGGCTTAGAAAACAAAATCTTCAGTTGAAGACGGTAAAGGGTAAAGACTTATACGATCTAATTCTCTTTGATAAAAATCACGGTCTTGGCGCTAAAACGATAAATCGTCGATTGGTTACAATTCGAATTTATTACCGGTTTCTTTTTGACAAAGAAATTGAACAAGGACCTGGTATAAATTCACCTTCAGGACATTACCGCGGCGCTGGCTCAGATTTTATGGGACTTGTTTTGCGCAAACGTAAAAGTCGATTGTACCTTAAAGTAAAAGAGGATTCATTGCTGACCATTCCGCTTAAAGCCGAAGAGACCAATAAATTTATTAAAGATATTCACAACTATCGTGATCTAGCCATAATTGGTCTCATGCTTTTTTGTGGACTGCGATCATGCGAAATCAGAACCCTTGAGATAGAAAAGATAAATTTTTCAGAACGAAAACTAACTGTGATGGGTAAAGGTTCTCGCGAGCGCATGATTCCTTTGACGGATCAGCTAATCAAATTGATTCGATCTTTTATTCAAATCGAGCGTCCCCGAAATACACGCACAAACAAATTATTTACTATAATAAAAGGAGCGAGGCGTGGAGAGCCGCTCACAGCTGCAGGACTAAGAAGCTATTTTCGATACCGCCGAAACATTTCTGGTGTTAACAATGCAAATCCCCATCGGTTTCGACATACGTTTGGTACCAATATGGCCAAATCAAAAATGAATATCTTTGTTTTGCAAGAGCTTTTGGGCCACTCAAAAGGCTCTCCAGTAACTCAGCGTTATATCCACATTGCATTATCCGATGTGGCAGATGCATTTTATGAGGCCAATCGTGAAATCGAAAAAAAATACTCTGGCCTCTCATAACACTTTGCCTCTTCTGGCCAAGAGGTACCTATCTTCTATGGTCGATCAGTTCGCAATTCCAACTTGCGTGAGGAATAAGACCACTCTTATACGACTCCACCGTTGGATGAAAGAAGAAAAGATTTCAACAGATTCGCTTTCACCGCAGATCCTTTGTGAATACCGCAGCTGGTGCGGCGGCCAAGATCTTAAACCGACAACGTGTGATGTGGAGTATTACAATGCCAGATCCTATATTGTTTGGATGATTCGTAGTGGCCATCTTAAGGCGAATGTAACAGATTTTTTTCGTATTTCCCTTAAGCCTGTTAATTTTCCCGAGTATACAGTTCTATTTCTTAAACAAAGAAAAGTCGCAACTAAGTACGCCCACACCAGATTCAGACAACTTCTACACCTTTTCCACAACTGGCTTACTGATCAAAAAATTGATATTTTAAACCTTAGTCATGGTGATGCGGTTTCATTTTTAGCCTTCTTATCCACTCGCGGGTATACACCCAAACAACTCCATATACGACGCCTCCACATAAGAATCTATTTGGACTGGCTTCGTGATCGGGACATAATCAAAATTGATTGCCGTGACCTATTTGAAACCGTCGAGCAGTTTCGCAATTACGAACTTCCAAAGTACGCTAAAGAGTACTTGAGCGAAATACAAACCACTCTGCGAGAAGATACTGTTAAAAGTTACAAAACAAATTTTATGACTTTCCACAGATTTCTTCATCGCGAAGACATCGATATTAAAAATCTCAATCGAGACCACTGTCTAAGTTGGATGCGTTACATGTTTGAAAATAAAAAATATTCTGCATCCACAAGACTTCAGCGTCTTGTTAACACTCGTGGATATCTTCATTGGCTTGTTGATCGAGGAATTATTTCGGTTGACGTTGATAAACTTATTAGAAGCAGCGATTTTCCCGAAATTGATTTAATTTTACCAAAACCAATCGCCCCGGATATTGATGTCGAAATTCAACGACGACTTACGGCATCGGGCAATATTTATCATAAAGGCGCTTTGCTTCTGCGCCTTACCGGAATGCGCCTCGGAGAGCTTGCAAATTTGAGCTTTGATCCGGTATGGCGTGATGATTCAGGCAAAACTTACATTAAAATTCCCGTTGGAAAAATGCATAGCGAAAGATTAGTTCCAATTAGTAAAAAAACTATCGAGCTTATAAAGACTATTCAAAAAGACTCAATGCCACATCTAAAGAAATATTCTAAAAATCCAGAAGAAGGGACATTACTTCTTGGTCCTAAAGGTGGATCAGCCCTTCATAATGTTTATCGTCTGTTTAAAATTATTACTAAAGATCTCAAAGGACAAGGTTCAATTCATCCCCACAGACTTCGCCATACATTTGCAACGGCACTGATAAACGCCGGACTGAATCCGCTCGTGATCATGGTTTTGATGGGACACAAAGACATTAGAATGACCTCACGATACTCATTGATTTCCAATGACACAATTTATCGTAGTTACTTTAAAGCAATCGAAGATTCTGAATTCAAAATCGAATTCAAATTTCGGGAGTCAACTTCTTCAACCGATGAATTTGACCCGATGATCGCTTTCGAGAATATTATAAAATGGATTCAATCTGATTCCAATTCAAATGAAAGAGCCAAAACACTTATCGTGAAAAGACTGAATCGCTTGCGCGGCGAAATAGAAAATATTTCTTAAATGAAATGATGATTTATTTAAACCAATATTTTCCGTGTCGATTGGCCGGATAATTTTCGTTCTCAAGATTTGCCCGATCTACGAGCCACCTTCTAAAAGGACTCAAGACGTTTAAGGAGAAAAATACCC
>JAYVPD010000193.1:0-4586 GCA_043757515.1 Pseudobdellovibrionaceae bacterium | reverse complement strand
AAAGATGAGACATAAAGCGTATTTGGATTTCTAAATAACAAGTATCCTGCTAATGAATCTTTAATCACTGGAACAATCTTCGACTTGTCAGTCCTTTCAGATATAACCGAAAGAAATCCCATCTCGTATTCGACACCAAGAAATTCTTCTAGTGCTCTGTCGCAATCACTTTGTGAAACAGATCCTAGTTCGACTAATACTCGTCCCAATTTTTTCTTTGCAATGGGTTGAACCGAAAGTGCTTCTTCTAGCTTTGACTGCGAGATCAAATTTTTTGATACTAAAAATTCGCCAAACATTATTCCATCCCCTGACACATTGTTTTCATCGCATTTTTTGCAAACTCGGCCTGAGGAATGCTATTAACGTCTTTGCAGCATGAAACGCGCTTCCAGACGACAAACAGCCACGAATCTTGATTCAACTGAGTTAGTCGACCTATTTCATTAACGCCGTTTACAGTTTCGAGCTTTCCCACAGACTGACCTTCACGAAAGCAACTTGAGCTATTAGGAAAGATCATTTGCCATTTCTCATCTGGAAAAACTGCAATTGAATGATAGACTTCATTCGCGATACTTCGAATTCGTTCCGCTGCTAAAAGCGCTCCACCAACTGAGCTATTCGATTCAACAAAGCCTGTTCTTGGCAGCAACACACCCCAACCACCACAAATATCGCTCGTCACAGGTGGAAATACCGACAGGCCCGAAATCGAAAAGCTACATGTTGCGCCTCCGGCGGGAGTTCCGTTCGCAACCTGGCCAGCACCAGCAGCTGAGATTGATCCTTTAATTAGGCAAGCTTTAGGACTTAGAGACCAGGCTTTAAACTGGGGATCATTAATATCTCCAGAACCCGTTTTCCACTGATTGCCAATATGTTCACTCATTGCTCCAAAACAGAATTTATCTGCCTCAGTTCCACCGCAAGGCATTCCTGAATAAGCAAGGCTTGCAAATGGCGTTTGGATGACTCTGGCGTGATAAAATCGGTTATCCATTTCTACCGACCCAGAGGAAAACCACATCTCCTTAGTCGCCTTTAATTGTGCGCTTGCAATTGGAAGGTCCGAAAAGAACGACTGCTTAGGTCGGCTTGTAACTTCGATAAAAGTTGTCGGCAAATAATAAGTGTGATGAGTGCAAGGTCGCGGTGGCCACCCACACGTGCAGCTACTCTTCACGTGCTCAAAACAACTTTCAAATGCTGGTGTCTTGACTACTGCACAAACCGAAGGGAACGCTTGAGGCTTAATAGAAAATAAAATTAGGCAAACCATCGCGGCCGCTCGTGCTGCCTTCAATACCTTCTCATGCGAAATACGCATCGAAGGAAAAAAAGCGGGTTTCAAACAAATTTTTTCATAGAATTCTGAATCAACACCATTAAATACCAAACCGATAGCTTCAAACGTTTTTAATCTACTCATAACCTCTCCTGTAATTCTCGAGCGCTTTTGCTGGTTCTTATTTACTGATTGGCTAACCGTAGGTTGCGAAGTAAATAAACCAGTTCCAAAAATCTGTTTTGTAGGACGTTGGCCGGACTCCGTAAAGCTTTCACTTTCAATCTCTTCCTGAATTTCGCCACCGATTTCTTTATAGTGATCAATTGTCCGCTTATCCGTAGTCGCTCCAACTATTCGAGTTCGAAAATTTGCCAATAGAACATCTGTACCTACGTCATTTCCTGTCGCTTGAAGTAGTGAACTGTGGCTTTGAGTAGCGACGATAGTGACTCCAAGCGCCTCACGCCGTTTGGCCGCATAGTCCTCATCCCCTTCAATTTGACCACCTCCAAGGCTTGCAAAACTTTGATATTCATCGAACACACCAATTGAGAGTCTCTGTGTTTCGAGGCGTTTCGTATTCTTGATTCGTTCCATAACGGATTTCTGATACATGAGCTTCATAAGCACCGAAAGCGGACCTGAAACTCCCGGCATATCGATTCCGAAAACAAAGATTTTCCCGTCATCGACGATTTGATCAAATCCTGGAAAGTTAATTTCTTCTCTGGTTGGACAAAATACTTTTTCTATTTGAGCAGCTCGAATTTGACCTAAAAAGGTAGTCGCGGTTTGCGCAATGCTATCTTTAATCTTTGAATCGAGATTCATGAATTCGAATTCAAAATAGTCCCTCGAGATTTCCATATTTCTTCGTTCATCCCACTCATATTTTTCATTCTGGAGATAAACCTCAAACTCGGTCGCAAAGTCTCGATTGGGAATTTCAATCATTTCTTGATAGAATTCCTTAAGGGTAAAATAGCCGTCATACTTGGCAGCACAGAAAATTACTAAGTTCTTAATGAGAGCTGAACCCTTTAAACCCCAAAACTTTTGATCACCTTGTTCTGACCCAACAAAATTGATAGTCGCTGCTCGTATAAGACTTGTTACATATAAAAAACCACTCTCTTTGAGCATGTGGTCACGGTAAATAGGATTTGTACGGAACTTTCCATCGAGCGTGAAGTGAACCACTTTGTCGTTGTGATTTAGCTCGTTTGCTAGTTTCAAAATAGATCGCGCAAATGTATCTTTTGGATCAATCACGACAATCGAGGGAAACGGGGAGAAATTTGTCATGAACTGCTTGGACCAAGGAAGAAGACAAGCCACGGACTTCCCGCCTCCGGTGCTGGCAATTAACATAATTCCAGTTACAAGTCCTGGACGACCTATTGTTATCCACTCCTCGACTCCATCGACAAGATTTGAACCAAGTATCAACGTATTTTTACGCTCTGGTAAAGCTGGCATGCCGCCATTGACCAATTTTTGAATCTTCAAAACAAGAGCTACTATTAATAGGGCTACCTCTAGTCCAAGAAGGAAGGAATTCGCATAAAGATACGAAAATAGAATATTGCCTTGAATATGTGGAAGAACTGACGGCAATGGCTTAATGTTCTCATATGGATTTAGGTGTAACGTAAGAGCTAGTATTGCTAGTCCACCAATCAAACCAAAACTAGCCATCGCAATTTTTACTTTTTTCGATTGCTTAGATTTGCTTTGCCGAAATTGCAGAATCTTTCCTCCAAACTTTCCAATCCCGAAAGCAACGGCCGCTACCCAAAACGAGAGACCGGAAAATAATAAATTTCCCATTATTACAAATGATACTAAACTACCTTTATCGCTAAAGTATTTACCCAGGGCATTTGAATTTTGGTCGATACTGCCGGAAAGCGAGAAAAACCAAGCCACCGCGAACACAAGTGGAA
Source organism: Pseudobdellovibrionaceae bacterium (assembly GCA_043757515.1). Classification (GTDB taxonomy): domain Bacteria; phylum Bdellovibrionota; class Bdellovibrionia; order Bdellovibrionales; family Bdellovibrionaceae; genus UBA2316. Next base: position 1,349 of record JAYVPD010000193.1, on the reverse strand, counting down.
CAACACAAACTGCCAGCGTTGAATTTAAATCATTATTTTTATTCAAAGCATTTCTCCTTTCGTTCGTTACCTAAAGTCAGAGCATGAACACCAACACACGCCACCCAGCTTAAGTAAGTATGGTCCCCATTCCTGATTTTTCAGCGCAGGGATTATCTCTTCTTCGTTAGCGCAATATATTTTAACTGCACGTTTATAGATTTCGTCTTTGCAGAGGCCCGTTTTGCACTCTAAATGTGACGGATAATCGTTTATTGCCGCTACTAAATGATTCGATATGAATACAATGTGTAAAACGATCATCACTTCTTTCATTTCGAGATTCCCTCAAGGTACCGACCAGATCTTAGGAAATGTTCAAGACGATCTAGCGATTCCGATTGAACACATTCAGGGATGCCATAATTTTTTCGTTTAAAAGCTAAGGCCAATTTTTCGAAAACTAAATAAATTAATTTCTTCATAAACTCCTAATACTAAAAAGATCAGGCTCTTCCATGAACCGAATCAGAATTTTTGATTTTAAAACAATCTAAAAAAGTGGTCTCATATAAAAGCTAAGTTGAGAAAGCGAACGTGCTGTTTCAAAATCAATTGGCTCTATTCCTCTACGCTTAAGTGATTTGTATTCTTCGTGAGAATACGCAACAGAGTTCATGGGATTACCAATCATCATGCCAAAACCGAAATGCCACATTTTTTCTCCTACGTATTTCGAATGGGCGATAAATTTGTGAAATTTCATTTTAACCGCCCATAGATAAGTTTTCTTCCAGCTTGAAATCCAGAAACTAAATCCAGACAGATCTTTTCATCGTCACAGTAATTTTGGATTAGGTTTTCGAGTTCCACGTCTCGAAAAATCTCACGGTCGTTCAATTCATTGTTTTCCATTTCTTCCTCCTAAATTTTTTTGGCATGCGTATTCAACGCTAGCCAGGCATTGACCAATTCTGGGTCAATTAAACTGAATCTCTTATTTTTATTACTTAGAACTCTTGCTTGAGTTGTGCTCGAGTAGTTACAGTTCGCGCAGTAGTTGTGCGATTGAAACCACTCTAGAGTGTGCTCTAAACATCTTGGACATTTTCCGTAGGCCATTCTTTTTCTCCCCCGATGGATGCGCTCATTGTTCACGCAATCACTCTTTGCATTCGAAAGACCAAAGCATGCCACGAGCTAAATGGTTGATTTTACTGAGTTTGAAATTTTGTAAGTAAGCGGCGAATTCTATGAATAGACCTAAGCAGGTCGCTTTACTTAATTCAGCGAAGTTTCGCGCCCATAGTTGGTCGAATTTAGTTTGTATGACTATATGATAGTTACGAATGACCATTTTGGGTCGAATC
>JAYVPD010000192.1:0-17479 GCA_043757515.1 Pseudobdellovibrionaceae bacterium | reverse complement strand
GTTTTAAAAATAATATCGAAGAGAGATATAGCGATCAGGCTCGCTCTAAGGATGCTCAAATCTATGGGCTTAAAAACAAAATGTATGTAGAGCAAATCAATCAGCAAAAACGGGACGGAATGGAAAAGGAACACATTGTTGGCGATTACGAGAAAAAGATTGGAATCTACGAGCAGAATTTAAATGAACAAAAAGATGCATTTAAAGCCATCAATGATAAAAACATAGATGTTCTAAGTAAAAACAACGCAAAAGTTTTAATGGACAATAGCATGACCAGCCGAATTGCACAGAATATGGCTGAAGAAAAGCATCGTCAGGATCGCACGGCTATTCAGGAACAAGGGAAAAACGATTTATTTAATATGCAGCACGCTACAGAGAAGCGAGTAGACACGATTCAGAAAATTTCGAATGACAAAGAAACCCAAATTGCCAACTACTATGAAAGCTACCTTGATACGATGAAGGAAGGCTACATGGAAAAGCTTTTTGATCAGCGAGATAAACATCAAAAGGAAATTTCAAATCTAAATGAAGTCATGAATGACAAATTTAGGAAGCTTAAGCAAACCTACGAACAGAGAATAGATAGAACAACGAATGGTTACGAAGATAAACTAGCGAAGATGAAAGACGACCACGCAAAAGAGATTAAAACAATAACAAAATTTAATGAGCTAAATATATCAGATAAAAACAAATCTATTGATACTGCTAAAAATGAAGTGGAAGATAAATACGAAAATAAAATCAAAAACCTCCAAGAGCAATATCGAGTTGAAATGGAAAGAATGAATGAGCGGCATCAGGAAGATCTAAAATCACTGACCGTAAAACTGCAAAATTATAGTCGGAAAGCTTAAAAATGAAACTCTACACACGTAAAGCAAAAATCGTGGCGACGCTGGGACCTGCGACCAGCACTAAAGATACGATTCGCCAAGCTATTCAATCGGGTATGAATGTGGCCAGATTGAATTTCAGCCATGGAAATCACGAGGGTCATCTTCAAAATATAAACTTTATTCGTTCATTGTCTCAGGAATTAAACGCTCCGGTTGCAATTCTACAGGACCTTCAGGGCCCGAAAATTAGGGTTGGACGATTCCATAAGGGATCTATCGTGCTGGTTCCCGGCGACCTCGTTGAAATGACCACTGACAAAGTAGAAGGAAATGAAAAATTAATTCCTTGTGATTTAGAGGAGCTTGTTTCAATTTCATCAGTCGGATTTAAAGTATTGCTTGATGATGGATTGATTGAATTAGTCATTGAGAAGATCAAGGAAACGTCGTTGATCTTGAAAGTAGTTTACGGCGGTATTTTAAAAGACCGCAAAGGTATAAATATTCCCGAAGCTAAACTACCCATAAAGTCCTTAACAGAAAAAGATTTGGTGGATCTCAAATTTGGATTAAAAAATAAAGTCGATTACGTAGCGCTGAGCTTTGTGCGGCATGGACGAGACATTCGTTACTTAAGAGAATTAATTGAAATGGAAAAGTGCGACGCTAAAATTGTTGCTAAAATTGAAATGTTGGAAGCACTTGAAAACTTGGATGAGATCATTCGACTATCCGATGCGGTGATGGTCGCTCGAGGCGATTTGGCCGTTGAAGTAGGACAAAGTCGATTGCCGGGAATTCAGAAAAAAATCATTACGATGTGCAATGATATGAATAAACCGGTGATTACGGCCACTCAGATGCTTGACTCCATGGTCGAAAATCCTAGACCAACACGAGCCGAAATCACGGATGTTGCAAACGCGGTATTAGATGGAACAGACGCTTTGATGCTATCTGCAGAAAGTGCCAGTGGAAAGTATCCATTCAAAGCAATTCAGACAATGCATGAAATAGTTTGGGAAGTTGAAAAAAACGAAGAGAAATATTATCGTATTTCGCTCGAGAATGAATTTCTTAGCATTCCAAGTAGTATTGGAGCCAGTGCGTGCCTAAGTGCACTGAAGCTTAACGCTAAGGCGATTGTCTGTTTAACCACGTCTGGCAAAACAGCGCAGATAATTTCAGGGTTTCGGCCACAGGTTCCTATCTATGCTATGACAAACCAATTAGCCGTATTGAACCGGCTTGAGTTAACCTGGGGCCTGCAAACGCTTATGATCGATGATTATAAATCATTGGATGATATATTGTCTCAACTAGACAAAGTATTGGTCAGCTATGGATTGGCAAAACCGGGCGATCGAATTATTCTCACTTTGGGACAACCAATTGAATCGGGAAGTAAAACAAATGCGCTGTACGTCCATATAATGGGTGAAACTTTGAACGAGCGTTTACAAGAAGAACTGATCCCATTGCGTTACAGATAATCGTGTACAGATAAACGACTTGTTTTGATACCTTTCGCTTCAAAAAATTCCACATTGTCACAATCAAATTTATACTAAGAGAATGAGATCTAGATTAATGCTTTCTTTGGCCGTTTTGGCCTTGATTCCTATTTGTTTTTTGCTCTATCGTAGTCAAGGTTCATTTCATATATTCAAAAATTCAGATTTGAAAGATTCGGCAGCCAGGGTTCAAAGTAAAATTCAGAGAAAATTGGCCGGAGAGACTAAAAATAAAGTCCCTCATATGTCATTGTCTAGTCCTCTCGGTGAAATGCCGTCAGCAATTGATCCCCTGTCAAATCCTCAGCTTCCTGGATTCAAAAAGAGAAATGAAATTGAAAGCGAAGTTTTTAAAAAGCTTCTGTCTGAAAAAAGAATGCCGTTGATAATTCAAATAGTCGGCGGGGGAAGTTGGTCCGTATTTTCAGAACTAAGTGTCAGTCGCGAAGAGACTCATGATTCAATTTTTACGCTTGGGCCTTTTCATGTTTTTCGCAAAACTGATTCAGGTGCGAACCTGAATTCAATGCAATTGGTCTACGATGAAAATCAAAAAACAATTGGTGTTTTGACCGGTCGAGTGGTGGTTAAGGTTAAAGATGCCTTTGATGTGGATCGAATCGCACGCGAGTATGATCTTAAATTGGACAATGTATCTACTGAAATTCGAACTGCTTACTTAAGCACATCGCACTTGGAAAATTCACTAGGGAGTCCCTTGGCTGGCCTAAATTCTACTCTAAAAAAAGACGGACGGGTAGAGAGGTTTTATTTTGAAGTCGTAAAAACAAGTTGGGCACGAGATTGATTAGAAAAATAATGCTGCTGTTAGTTTCGTTTCTAATGATAATCGCGTTTCAAAACTGCGATCAGAAAGGTTTTGGCGTCGATAGTCCTCCAATCGGTGATGGCACTTCCACCATCTCTGGGCTACCGCAAGATGACCCTTTGTTTCCCTATGCTTGGCATTTATCAAATACGGGGCAGCGGGTATTTTCGCTGTTAGCTGCTGTAGCTGGAAACGATTTGAATCTTAAAACTACCTGGGCCGCTGGCCATTACGGTCAGGGAATCAAGGTTCTAATTAGCGATGATGGTATTGAGCATTCGCACGAAGATTTAGCCGCGAATTTTAGTACCAGTAATGAATCTAGAGATTACTATGCTCCCAATTGGACTTCATCTACTGCCGAACCTACCGATACCGACAGTCATGGGACAAGTGTTGCTGGGCTGATTGCTGCTGTTGGAGGCAATGGTCTTGGCAGTACGGGTGTGGCTCCCAAGGCGACTATGATTGCAACTAATTTTATGTCCGACAATGTTGTTAAGACCTCTGATATTATTGCGGATCAGGCAAAAGGAAGTGTCGACGTAGTCAACATGAGCTGGGGATTTCCTCAGACAAGTTACAATCCCGTTGAACCAACTTTAGAAGATCAATGGCGTGTTGGAGTAGCCAACGGGCGTTCAGGCAAAGGTGCCGTTTACGTAAAATCCTCTGGAAACGGTCGAATAGAAGAAATCACTCGTGGAGTAAATGATTATCGGTTGGGTTTTTCTGAATTCGATGACTATAACAATACTCCGTTCACCATTGTAGTTGGTGCGTATCTGGCTTCTGGAGTGATTACAAATTACAGTTCTCCAGGCGCGAATCTATGGGTGGCGTCTACGGGTGGTTACGATGGTATCAAGGCCCCAGCGATGGTAACAACAGATCGCAAAGGCTGCAAATTGGGCTACGCTAATTCAGGTGTTACGGGTTCTTCAGGAACGATTGGTTCTGGATTTGAAAAAGGCAATAACGGCAACGGAAGCTGTAATTATACTGTCGAATTTAACGGTACATCGAGCGCGGCCCCAACAGTCGCTGGTTCAGTCGCACTTTTGCTAGAAGCTTATCCAAAGCTTACTTGGCGGGATGTAAAGTATATCTTGGCTAAGACGGCTTCGGCGGGAACTTTGGATGTGGTACCTGATGAGAATTATTTGTATACGGTCAACCGTTCGGCATACGCTGATCAAAAATCACCCGTGGGATATAAATGGGATGATGCGAATATCACGAACGCTGCCGGGTTTCATTTTAATAACTATTTTGGCTTTGGAAAAGTAAATGTAGATAAAGCGCTAGAGTTAGCATCGACGTACAAATCGATTTTTACTTCGCCTCTAATTGAATCGTCTCAGTCGGTAACCGGTCTTACAACGGCCATTCCTGATTTTTCTGCCACTGGTGCCATATCAGCGATAAATGTGACCCAAGATCTGACTATTGAAGGAATTCAAATAACTCCAGATATCGTTCACGGCAATGCCGGCGAGCTGGCAATTGAGTTAATATCGCCCCGGGGATTGCGTAGCGTCGTAGTGCCAATGAATAACTCTTTAGATAAAATTGCCAATATTGCAAACTATCGATTTTTAACAAACGCATTTTATCAAGAATCCTCGTTGGGCACTTGGACGATGAAAGTCATTGACGGGCGATCGGGCACAGCTGGCACCATTCGCGGGTGGAAAATAACTATAATTGGCCAAGCCAAATAGGTATTCAAAAAACCTAGCTCATCCAAAAGCACGATTAGAAATTCCAAATTTTCATACAAAATTACTATCGAAATTTTGTAATTATTTTAAGAGTTTTTTGAAATCCCAAATCATTTTCCAGTAGGTCGCAATTTTCTCTACGTCTTCTAGAATTAAATTAATAAACACGCCGCTTTCTTCCATGATTTTTTCACTTAGAATATTTTTCTCAACCAAGGGATTTAAATCTTCGACTTTCAACAGAAAACCAAGTTCTTTCATCGAATCGTTTTGCAGGTCATTGATGTTTACCTTGCGAGCACCTTTTGGGTTAGGCTCGATTTTTCGAGCATAATTGATAACTCCGGTAAGTGTTTTGATTTCCTCGATAGAATACGAAGTTTTGTCCTTATCTGGTTTAAAAAGCCAGTCATTGTACCAATCGACAAAATCAAAGAGAAGAGTAGGATTAAAGTTTTGAATTTTTTGTCGTCCTTCGCCAAGTTCTTCTACTTTAAAAAGAGCCATTTGTTCCAATGCCGTGGTCATACTTTGCATTTTGTTTGTGGCTTCTTGAAAAATCTGAATAGTCGTATTACGCAGTCGATTTTGCGGCAATACTAAAACACCGTCTTCCAAGTTTCCGTATTTTAATCCAACAAAATTCAAAATAGACAGAAGTTTGTTAATTGTGTGAGCGGGGAAACGGTCCTCGTCAGGGTTGGCATTTTCTAACATTTTAATACGCTTGTTGGCCTCACGTAAGTTTTCGTTCATGGTTCTCATGATCGCTTTTACCCACACAGGCAAAACTTCAAGCTGTTGATTTAAAGTTTCATAGGGGAGCGCAATAACTTCCGAATCCTTAAGGGCTTTGACATTGGCGGATCTTGGCTTTTTATCAAAAATCGCCATTTCGCCGACCATTGAGCCGGCTTTGATTTCAGCTAAGACGATTTCTGCAGAGCCCTTAGATTTCGTAATCGCCAGCGATCCGGATTTTACAATATACATATAGTCAGGAGTGTCACCATCGCGGAATAAATAGCTGTCTTTGATTATTTTTTTTGAATCTGCCACAGTCCTATTATGACGTAGCGAAGAAAGGTCAGACAAGTTTTTAATGGTCTGACCTTGATCATCTTATTATAATATTTCTGCTGAGGCTTTTGATGCTTGGCGATCCAGATTTAAGTCGGGCTCGTTTGAATCTTTGATAAATTCGGAAAGATAAAGTGGCTTTCGAGTCAGGACTTTGTAGGACCGCAGGCGAAAATCGACCATGCGATTTTTAAAATGAGTTTGTATATCTTTTAGATAGACAAACTTTGAAAACCCGCGTGATTTTGCCTTTTTTGATTCTAAGACTATTCCGTTGCCAATATAGATATAGCTGGCAACAGGCATTTGTATTTGATCAATGTCGTCGGTACCGTAAGCGACAACGAAATCTCCAGTTTTTATTGTTTCGATGCTTATTTCCTGCACATAGTCGGCTAAAATTCGCTCAAACAGTTGAGGTGACATGCCTTCATTTGGCAGGCGCAAAGAGTCTTTTAAGTTTGCTTTTTGGTTGCCGCTGCGCTATTCGATCCAGTGAACAGTATTGGAAAGGGTGCTATTTTCTGAAAGCCGCTGCTTGGTCACAGGTATTGTCTTGCTGTTCAAAAAGGAGGGAAGAAAATTTTCTGCTTTGTACGTTTTTGTTGGAAAGTAAGCAGACGCTGGATCTGCGTTAAATCTATAATTGTATAGATTAAACTTTTTTCGATCCATGCTGGCGACTTTTATATCTAATCGATAGTCGGTCACAGAATTTTTATTCTTGCTTGGAATTTTTGTTACAATCCAGTCCTTGAAATTTTGGACTGGGGCCTTTGGTTCGAAATTCATTTTGTCCATAGGTACGTGTTCTAATTTCAGAGCCTGAGAATCAAAACATGCGAGTACCATGGGCAGTATTACAATTACATACTTCATAACTACCTCTGCTGTTAAATAGTTGCAAAGATCGGTCCCGTATCATAATCGTTAAAGCGTTTTGAAATGATACACTTTTTGTATTTTTGCGAGACGGACGGTGACTGATATTTTTGAATTGTAAGCGGAAATTGGCGTTAGCCAAGCCCCTCGGCATTTAACAAATCTAGCCAGTCTCACAAACGGTCGTATTTTAGACACGCGATCGCTTGGCGCATAAAAATTGCTACTAAACAGAATTCCTCATCATGAATAATGGCTTATTGATTACTTTTCATCCGGTCGGTACATTCATCATATGAAAATAATTATGTCTATCTGCTTAGGAATCGCATTGTTTTGTTGGGCCAATGCTGAAGAAAAAAAAAGATCCAAACCAGTCCTGTATTCGGCCCAGGAAAATACGGGAGCTATCTGTCTTGGCCCTGACCTATCTATGGCAGGTGTATATTCAGATATCTTTATTAAAATTGATAGCGGCGAAAAAAAATTATTTAGCGGCGCTGAAGGGCAAATTCCGTTTACTGGCTTAAACTTAAAGAAGAAGCATGCCGTTAAACTATTTAAAGGGACTGAACAATTTTCCAGTTTTTCAATAAGCTTTGAAAAACCCAAATCTAATTTTTTGATTATTTGGAAATCTCCTGGCTCCTGGAGAGCTATGCCCGTCGGCGGTGAGGAGTGCACGTGGCCTGTGCCTAGTTGCCCAAAGGGCAGCGGCTGTCCATAACTATTAGGTTGTTGACTGTAGTGATGAAGATGATAAATTTTCGTTATGGATAAACAGAATCTGAGAAAAATCTTATTTTACTTCATACTTTTGATTAGCGGTTACTCGATGGGCAAAGCGGTCTCTCAAAAAAAACTCACAAGTATGAATCACTGGGATCCATTTGCGCATGCACACTGGAAAGCAAAGTGCAGTCTTGACTCTGAAACTGTCGAATTTCGCTTTGACTCGACTTCTGGGCATGTAGCTGAAGACGACATGGAAGTTCTAATAAAAGTTAACAAAAAAGTCATTCCTGCGAACTTGAAGAAAGATTTATACCAAGCGTTGCCAATGCCGACTGGCTTTAATTCACTTTGTGATTTGATTCCTGGTATTTCACCAGCAAAAGACCAACTGCTTGTAATCATAGGTCGAAATGGACGTCCTAGCTTCGACCATATTGTCGGTTTCCTAATTGATTTAAAAAAAGGAAACGTTTTACAAATCAACGATGACCTAGGCGCGTTTACAATGGTCGACAATACTGGAAAAGACTTTTCAAGCCTACAGATTGAAAACGTTAAAAATGGATTTAGAGTGCTTTCGGTTCACGGAAACCGCCCTGAGATTCACAATTCGGATGGGCCAGATGCGTTTATTTTTGGATGGCAGCAAATTTTGGCCCAAGGCGGAAAGATAGCATCTCATTGGGAGAATCAAGACTTGGTCAAACCTCTCATTAAGAAATCGACTACAAAAGATCTTTCGAGATGCCGGAAAGAATGCGAGAAAATGCGGAAAGAAAACCAGCTCAAATCTGGTACTTCACTTAATGCTTGCACAAAGAGTGTCTGCTCGAAAGACAATTAGCCGCCGAGAAAAAGTTCAAATCGCAAACAATAAACCGGGGATAGGCAGGGAAAAACCCCATCTGCTTTGGATTTGTCACGCTGAGTCCTTTGAATAAAATTATTTCTGTCTTTCAAAATCACTTTCAAAGAATGACAAATTTTATTCCGATTGCAATTACCGCAGAGTCAAATTTTAAATTAACTCAGAACTAACTCTATATATAGGTTTATCTGATTTTTAATATTTGAAAATGTGGGCTAGGTTGATGGCTTACACTGCTTTCACATTCGCTACCAGATGGTAGTTGGGATCAGGTTCTGGAATATATGTCTGACAGAGTAATTCAGCAGAAGGATAAAAGTAAAATGCCACCGAAAACCCAGATCGCACTGGCAGTTGTCCATAGATCATATAAAGCCTATTTGGGTTGGCGGCAGCAATGAACCGTCTAACCTGCGCGTTCTTTGTGCGAATCACAACCTCGAGATTTACAAATGGCAAAACGGGATCACTCGAAAAGAGATCAGGGTCTAGGCAAGGTCTTTCGGATATGAAGTGAAAGTTTTAGGAAATAGTTCACCCGAGCCGAGTCAAACAATGAAATCAGTTTAGATAGACCAACTAAAGTCGCTCGATAATCATCGCTACGGCTTCGCCGCCGCCGATACAAAGGGTCGCTAAACCGTATCGCTGTTTGTGTGTGTGCAAGCCATGGACAAGTGTCGCTAAAATGCGGGCACCGCTGGCACCGATTGGATGACCTATAGCCACAGCGCCGCCGTGCATGTTGACGCGCTCTCGTGGAATTTCAAGCTGCTTCATAGTAACCAAAGTCACGACACTAAACGCTTCATTGATTTCCCACATATTGATATCAGACACTTTAAGTTCAGCTTGATTGAGCGCTTTTTTGATAGCTCCCACAGGGGCGGTCGTAAAATAATTAGGATCCTGAGCAAACGTGGCATAAGAAACAACACGCGCCAAAGGTTTGATTCCTTTTTGTGTAGCCATTTGAGCGGACATAATTAGATGGGCAGCGGCGCCATCGTTAATTTTAGATGCGTTAGCGGCCGTTACCGAGCCGTCTTTGTTGAACACAGGTTTTAATGACGGAATCTTTTCAAACTGAGTGTTATAAGGCTCGTCATCTTTTTCAACCAGAGTCGTTCCTTTTTTAGTTTCGATTGAAACGGGAACAATTTCAGATTTAAAATAGCCTTTTTCCATAGCAGCTTGTGCTAACTTGTAGGATTCAACAGTAAACTGATCTTGCATTTCACGAGTGAAACTAAATTCTTTTGCGCACAGGTCCCCAAGGCTTCCCATGTGAATGTTTGAATACGGATCCCAAAGTCCATCTTTAATCATCGAATCGGTCATGCTGGCCGGGCCCATTCGAAATCCAGAGCGAGAATTTTCCAATAAATGAGGGGCTAAGGACATGTTTTCTTGGCCGCCAGCAATCACGATTTTTGAATGACCAAGACGAACCGAATCGGCCGCTAACATGACAGCCTTCAAACCGGAGCCACACACCTTATTAACAGTCATGCACACTGTGCTGGGAAGTAATCCCGCATAAAGAGCCGATTGGCGAGCCGGTGCTTGCCCCACGCCAGCAGTTAAAACTTCACCCATAATCACTTCGTCGATTTCTTCTTTTCTAATTGCCGATGTTTCAAGCAGGTTTTTTATTACCTGAGCTGCCATTTTTGGGGCCGGCACGGTAGACAAGCTTCCTTGAAAAGATCCGACGGCCGTTCGCTTAGAATTAGCAATGACGATAGTGTCCATGTGTGCTCCTTAGTGGGGTTACTAGTTGACATTGGACTATGAATAAACTTGAAATAAGAGTCAATGATTGTAAAATACCTATTCCTTATATGCGTCGCTTTTAGAATAAACGCCCAAAACTTGGAAGTGCCGATCGGCGCTGATTACAAGGCTATTGAATTTAAAATGAGTCATTGGGATATTAAATTTCAAGAGTCCACAAACGGTAAAGTGGTGCTCACCGGAATTAAAGACAAGTCCTTGTGGAATTTTAAAAAAGACTCCGGTGGCGCTTTGATGGTCGAAGAGCGAGACTATGAAAATAAACTATTCAAATCTGGCACAGAGATAGGCGTAAAAGAACATTTGATAGTTAAAGTTCCTTTGCTGCCTGTTTCGATCGTTGGCAATGAATTGGATATTAATATTGAAGGGATGAAGAACAACATTAAATTTGTTGTTATCAAGGGTAGTATTAAAGGATTTAAGAATCAAGGTGAGTGGCGGGTGTTTTTAAATTCCGGAGACATTCATCTTGATGCTCAGTCAGGCCCCCTTTATTTGAATGGGTCTCAAGTGAAGTTTTCGATGAAAAATTCAATGGGCGATACAAAAATTAATGATTACGGCGGAACTGTAACACTAGAAAAAAATACGGGCCATAATTCTATTTTTAATTACCAAGGTGCGATCATTTTAAATCAGGTAACGGGTAGTTCGCAAATCGAGCTGTCTAAAGGTAGTATTTCGATCACTCAGTCACAGGGGCGCCATGACATTTTAAGCGATGAAGCCGCTATTGAGTTGAAGGCTACTAAAGAATCCGATTTCAACGTGAAAATGAAAGCAGGAAAATTGACCTATCAAAGTTCTGGGGTGACGGGAACATGGTTAAACCTGAATTCAAAAGAGTCAGATATTTATTTACCCGGCGGGTTAAAGCCACAGAAAGTTAAAACTGAAGTTTTTTATAAAGGCAGAACCTCTGGTGAAAAAACGGCATCACGCTTAGAAGTGAAGTCCGTCAACGCACCGATTATTGTTAGATAATTTCGAGTTGACTTAATATCAATTGTAAATGAAGGCTTAACCATGGCAAAAATAGACAAGAAAAAAGTAACGCATAAAGCTAACGCAAGCAGTAAATCGTCCAAGTCATCTAAGGGCCCAGTACGCCCCACGGTGATTAACAAAGGACCAAAGAAAAAGTTGGACCTGAAAAAGAAAGAGGTTAAGCCTGGCGCCAAGGTCGAAAAATTCGACAAGCTGCAAAAACCTGCGAGAAAGCCACTCCCTGAGGCTAAAGGTAAAAAATTTGTTTCTGGCCGAAAATTCGAAATGAAAAAGACAGGGCCTGCTGCCGTTGGATTTAAAGCTCCTAAAAAAGAAATTCGAATCGAGCAGTCAAGTAAGCAAGAATATCTTAGAAAAAAAGAACTAAAAAAGAAAGAACAGGAAAAGTCTCAAACCTTGCGGAAAGAAACGACGTCCAAGCCAGAAGTCGCGCAAAAAACCAAAGGGTCAGCGTCCCCAGCATCGGAAACGGGTAAAACTAAAAAAGTAGATACTAAGGCCGCCACGGCAGCTGCTGGGAAAAAAGCAAAAAAGCCAAAAGAAGAAAACGAATTGGACGATGTATTTATTGATGACGTGGGAACCAATGAAATTGAAGAATACGAAGACGATTTAAAAGCAGTTGAAGAACTAGACAATGAAACAGACGATGATTTGCTTTTGGAAGCAGAAACAAAGGAAAAAAAATACGAAGACGTCGAGCTTACGGACGCTGACGGTAATAAATTATGCCGAGCGCGTGACTGTGATCAGATATCGACAGTAGATAGTTACTGTCGATTTCACTATTTATTGTATTGGAAAAATATTCAGGTTCGGAAGAAAATCCTTACTGATGGAAAATTGGCCCGTTATATAGAAGAATTAACAGCTCGGTACACAGACAAATTTTTAGAAATGATCCGTCGGGATATGCGTAGCCAGAAAGATTTCCTTGCTGCTATTCAGGAACTGGAAATAGATGAGGCGAATTTGGATAACGATTTTGAAGAAGAATCACAGAATTTCATCGATGAAGTGCGTGGCGTAGCAGAAGGTTCCGGCATCGAAGAAGAGTTTGAATAGTTTATGTCAGCGTCGTTGCATTTTTTAAAAGCCGCATTAAAAGAGCCATTTCAAATTTCGACTTTGTTTCAAACAGGATCGATTGCCGTAAAAAGACTATTGTCGCCGCTCAATTCAGACAATCATTGTTCCCTTTTGGAGCTTGGGGTAGGGGCGGGAGCCGTCACTAAAAAAGCTCATAAGGTGATGAAGCACAAAGAGAAGTATCTTGGCTTTGAAATTAACAATGATCTGTATTCTTTTGTTACCGATAAATATAAAGATTTTAAGTTTATCTGTGCTTCCGCAGAAGCCCTGTCGGATTACACCAAAGATAAAAAGTATGATTTAATCGTGTCCACATTGCCCTGGTCATTGTTTGATGATTTCACCAGACGAAATATTCTGGATGAAGTAGCCAAACACCTTGAAACCGGTGGCTACTTTAAGACCTATATGGTTTGCAATGCATTGATGACTGGATCAGGTCGTAAATTTAAAAAACAATTGGAAGATCGTTTTGATGTTTCTTCCCGATGGGTCATTTTGAATATCCCACCGGCCAAAGTGTTTGAATGCCGGGCACGAATGCCCGAGGGAATAAAAAAGGCTTAGGATTATAAATAATCCTCTGCCGATTTTAGTCTTACTAAGTTTTTAAATATTAGAAATTCCAATATCTGCCGACCATTGCCTTCATAAAGGTCAGTACCATCATCAGGTAGGCCATTGACTCCTAAATGTGACGATTGATTGCGACGATGTTTCATGTCTTTGAGCACATCAGCCGCCAATTGTGGGTTCTGTGCGCAGATGAAAATCATTTCGCTGTTGAGATCGCTTGAACGGGGATCAACATTAAAGGTTCCTATAAGGGTTGTTTCTTCGTCTATAACGGCGCGTTTTGAATGGATACCCCAGTCTGGCGTTGGCTTAAAATCTGGTACACTTTGGTAGTTTGGTTTGTCCCCTTTATAAATCCACATGTTAACAATTTGCTTTCCTTTGGCATCTAACCGAGATGTCCATTCTTTAATGATGGGATAAAAATGAGCGACTGTATAGGTGGCATCAGTTGATTTCAAACTGTTAGTTTGGATATTTAATTCAAAACCAGGAATTTCTAAAAGTTCATTGAAAAGATTGGTAGCTCTATCTGTGATAACGAAATAAGGCGATTCAATTGAAAGCGATTTCCTGGCTTTTGAAACTGTCGACATAATTGTCTTTAGAACTCGGCGTGAATCTTTGGTGTCACCCGGAAGGTCAGAAACAAATGTTGAATCAGTGCAGGTGGTAGTAAACTGCATGGCAAGCATTTCTCGGCCAGTGGCGTTCAGTAATTTGTAGTAACCACGATCATTTTCGGATTCCAAAAGCATATTTTGAGCTTTGGCTAGTTTTTCTTGGAATTCTTTGTCGGGCTTTCCGGCCTTTGAGTGATCAATTAAATAATCTGGCTCGGCACTCATTGGGCTGTACCAATACGTTTCAAAACTATCTTTCATAGTTTTAGCCATATTGCCTTTAATATAAAGATCCGAATCTAAAAAGTTGTAGTCCGGCGATAAATCAAAATATTCAGAGGCGATGTTTCGACCGCCAGTGATCGCTTCACGACCATCGACTACCAAAGTTTTTCTGTGATTTCGCAAGTTAGCCTTTTTAAATTCTTTAAGCGGACTTTGGTTGTAATAGCGAACTTTGATTCCGAGTTCATTTAATAACGTTGAATAGGCGTTTTTAAATTTGAGCACAGTCACGGACGAATCAACTAAGAGGCGAATATTGATTTTTTCACCAGGGCGAACTTTGGATTCCTCTTTCGCTTTTTTTGCAAGTTCCTGGGTAATTATACGAGAGGCTTCATCAGTTTCTGTTTTGAAGATAAAATATTCCATGTCGATTGTGTCGGTGGCCCCGCGGATCATGTCTAGGCGTTTTTGCAGACCAGCGATTCCACTAGCTATATGAGTGATTTCCTGAGGATCCGTTGTTTGTCTGAACACCGTGTTTTCTTCGTAAATCATATCCATGTAGTCAGCTTGAATATTTCGGAAGAGCTCGAGTGAAAGGTCTTTGCCATCTGATTCTTGTTTCATCGTTCGATTTTTATCAAATATGAGCACTGGTTTAAATGGTTTTCCTGGGAACGCCATAACCATTACGTGATCGGGACTTATTGTAAATCGGCCGACTTGTTTTTGATTTGGCCAATCGATATCAGTGAAAACAACATAGGCCAACTCTGAGCAAACGATTTTATTTTTTGTTTGCACGTCGAAATTAAAGTCATACTCTTTGCCGTACTGTTCGATAGAATTGACCATATAAGTTTGTTTCTGCTCTGGAGTAATCTCATTTCGCTTACGTATTACCAGCATTTCATCAATATTTAAAAAGTGATCTAGTGAGTTGAGTTGAACACCTTGCATTTTGCCTTTAATGGTTTTCTTTAAATTTTTAATATCAAGTTTCACACTGTCATCGTAACGAAGAGCTTCTAAGATCGTATTACCTTCTTCGATTCGTTTTTGCATTTCGGGTTTAGATTTCAAAAGGTCCCATAAACCCTCAGCTTGCAATTGAGCTTTTGTTCCAAGGTAAACGGCAACATGGCCGTAATATCCTGGGATTGCCTTGTCAGTAAGCTTGAATGGAGTTTTCTCTAGTAAAATATCAAAAGGTTTCAGTTTCGATTTAATTTCTTCTCTTTTTGCTTGAGACAAGCTCAACATGTAGCCTTTTCGATTTTCAGTAGACACGGAACCGGCAATATTTCCAAATGCGAAACTAACGCCAAAAAGTACTGAGTCTTTTAATAAACTAGCGTTGTCCTTTGCATTAATAGCTTGAACAGCAAACTTATCAGACCACGCTACCTTCACAACTCCTTGTTTTAACATGTAATTGAAAAACATACTGTTCAGAATTTGATTATTTAACTTGGATTCTGCTTCTGACACTGTGATATTGTACTGACCTCTTGAATTGAAATCTGTAAGAAAAAGGTTCATCGCTCGCGCTAGCTCTCGACGTTGTTCCAAATCAAAAAAGCTAGTAATTATTTCAGTAAATGTGTGCTTGAATTCATCGGCCGCGTCACCTTTCAGTTTTTTGCGTGATATTGAACTTTCGTAGTGTGGCTGAATGCCAGTTAAAAAATTATCATATAAAATCAAGGCTGCTGTAAGCGACACTCGTAAGCCAAACAATAGTTCTCGACCTTCTTGATCTTTAGGATTCAAAGTGTAAAGAGTTTCTCTGATTGGAGTTTTACTTGTAGGCTCGTTGAGGGCAATTTTAGAATTAGTATTTTTTTCGACTAAAAATAAGAAAGCTCTCGTGATTCCAAATAGTTCCTGACGAAGTTTCACATACTTTCGGGCTTGGGCAAAAAAATCGTCGGTCTGTTGGGCTGTAAATGGAGTGTTTTTCTGTTTGTCGTCTAATATTAGTTTAATAAATTCTTCACTTTTGGCGCGCCATTCAATTGATTCTGCGATTTTTTCATTAAGCTTTTCATAAAGCTGCACAGTTTCGGCCTTGTATGTCGTTTCGCTTTGGGGATCTCGATCCTTGGGATGGTGATTGGAAACACACGATAAAAGAAACATAGTTGAAATGACGACGACTTTTTTCATGAGCAGCCCTTTTGCAAAAGTTTAAACTTGCATAGGTTTTATCGGCATAGGTTAAAAATGCAAAAGTCTTGCTTGCGTCTGGCAATAGTCCTGGAGACTTACCTAAGTCTAGATAAAAAAAGCCCCGGTCTTAAACCAGGGCTCTAAAAAACTTTGAAAAAATGAAAATACTAATGTGTGCGAGGCGCCTCATGAAATTGGTCATGCTCTGTTGACCCCTTTAGTGCCGAAGTAGATGAAGTTCCTTCCGTGATCATATTAAGAACCTGATCAAAATAGCCGGTGCCCACTTCTTGCTGGTGCTTTACAGCCGTGTAGCCTTCTGGTTGAGCGGCAAATTCCTTTTCTTGCAATTCAACGTAAGCGGGCATTCCATGAGCGGCATAGTTCTGAGCTAGATTGAAAGTATGGTAGTTAATTAAATGCCATCCTGCCAAAGTAATGAACTGAAATTTGTAACCCCATTCGCCTAATTGTGTTTGAAATTTGGCGATTTCAGCTTCCGTTAAATTCATTTTCCAATTAAATGAAGGTGAACAATTGTAGGCTAATAATTTGCCAGGAAATTTTGCATGAATAGTTTTTGCAAATAATTCAGCTTCCTTTAAATCTGGTTTTGAAGTCTCAAACCAAAGTACGTCTGCATAGGGAGCATAGGTCAAACTGCGAGCAATCGCATAATCAAGACCGCCATTAATTACAAAATAACCTTCGCTAGTTCGCTCTCCTGTTAAGAATGGTTGGTCAGCAGGATCTATATCTGAGGTCATCAATGTGGCCGACAATGCGTCCGTTCGAGCAATAATAACCGAAGGAACATTTAACACATCGGCCGCTAGCCTAGCTGATTGAAGAGTTCGCGTGAATGTCGATGTTGGTACTAAAACCTTGCCTGCTAAATGCCCGCATTTTTTTTCTGCAGCCAATTGATCCTCAAAATGAACACCAGATGCGCCGGCAGTTATCATGCTTTTCATCAATTCAAAGGCATGCAGAGGACCACCAAAACCAGCTTCCGCATCGGCTACAATCGGCGCGTACCAGTCGGTACCTTTAGGCGTTCCTTTTGTTGCTTGGCGATCAATTTGATCGGCTCTTTGAAATGCATTATTTATACGCTGAACAACTTGAGGAACGGAATTGGATGGATAGAGTGATTGGTCGGGATACGTTTGGCCAGATAAATTATTGTCTGCAGCCACTTGCCAACCAGAAAGGTAAATCGATTTCAATCCGCCTTTTACCATTTGAACCGCTTGGGCACCTGTCAATGCGCCGAACGTGTTTACATAAGCTTCTGTGTTTAAATAGTTCCATAATTTTTTAGAGCCGTGAAGAGCGATTGAATGCTCAACAGGAAGTGAGGTTTGCAAAGAAACCACATTTTCAGCAGTGTATTTTCTGTTGATCCCTTTCCATCGCGGATCTGTAGACCAAGTTTGCGTCAGTGTTTGAGCTTGTTGTTCCCATGGTTGCATTGAATCTCCTTTATGTTTTTAGCTT
>JAYVPD010000191.1:0-17494 GCA_043757515.1 Pseudobdellovibrionaceae bacterium | reverse complement strand
ATTTATCTAGCCCCGTAAAGTTGATCATATTTTGTGTACCAATTATAAAAGGCACTAGCGGCAAATGCTTTCCACATTTTTGTTTTTTTAAATCGCTCAACAATCAAGAGCCGGTATTTAATAATTAAAAATTTAAAAGCGAAATAACTGACGGGCGCCAAAATAACGGAAAGGATCAAAGATCCCATTACTACGCTATTATTGAATCGAGTAAGTGGAATGATCGGCATGTTATACAACTCTACAAAAAGATCACGAAGAGAGGGGTTTTCAAGAGTCCATTTTCCCAGCATGTCAGAAATGGGATCTACGAGATAGGCGATAAACTTGAAGAAAAATCCACTTAAAAACGCGGCGCCAAGCTGAATCCTGAAAATGAATACCAAAGTAAAAACCAGAACGGTTTGCAGCGAAATAAATGGCGCGAACCCAAGAATCAACCCACACGCCAAACCGGTTGCAAGCTGATTGTGCCCGGTGTCTGAGTTTAGCAATTTTACGAAGTTAAAAAGCTGTTTAAGAATCAGTGTCATCAATTACCTCATTTACTGTTAATGAGCTCCATTTCCATCGCGTCCAGCGTATCCTTTTTTCTACTTTTTACCAAATAAAAATAGGCACCTATAATTCCGAAAAACAAAGATAGTACTTGAAATACAGTAATTGCTATAGGACCTAATTCTGTAGTGTGCCCCAAGTACAAATTAAATAGAAAATAAAAAGCGGCCTGACCAACACCAACGCCGGCTGGGGAAATCGGAATCGCAGTTGCCATGAATCCAATAGGCGTAACTAAAAAATAGGTTCCCAATGCAACTTCAGCACCTACGTTGCTGTAATGGCCAATTAAATACATAATAAAAATGGCGCATGTTTGGCTAAGAAGGCTTAGAAAAAAAACCTTTCCTAAAAGCGGGCCTTGGCTGCCGTAAAGCTGTCCTGAAGTGTATAGTTTTTCAAATTTTTCTTTTAGCGGCAATTTGCTTATTACGGCTAATACGAACTTACAAATTTTTGGATTTTTCGAAAAAAGAAAAAACAAGCCAAAATTAAAAGAGACAAAAATAAGACCAAAAAAGTAAAACAAGTTTCTAAGGACCTCTAATCTCATGACATGGTTCAAATCATAAATCATTGCCCCAAGGGCCATGAAGATTATTGTATACAGTCCCAATAATCGATCTACAAAAACGGATGAAATGGCGATGGCTTTGGATTTTGGGTGATCCTTATAAAAATAAAAAGCTTTAACTACGTCGCCGCCTACACCGCCAGGCATAGCAAAATTAAAAAAAATGCCAATCAAAGTTAGCTTATAAAGCTCGGCCGGTTTTGGGTGAGCATTTTGAGTGGAAAGAAGTAAACGCCATCGTTCACTGACTAAAAAAAGATTAATTCCGGTGGCAATCAAGGCAATTACTAAAAAATCCCATACCAAAAACGATTTTAACTGGCTGACATTGAACTTGTCTTGTTTCACTAGCCAAAAAATAATTCCGAACGCGATGAGAATTTTAAAAAGCGTGCCCAGATATTTTTTAATTTTCATAACTTACTCGCTTTTTCTAATAGGTCGCTTGGTGGGTAGCTAATATTGCTTTCAAATTTTTCAATAGGCTGCCTAAATCAGACAAGCGAAGGGATGTCGGACCGTCGCACAAGGCTTTGTCTGGATTGGGGTGGGTTTCTAGAAATATTCCGTCAACACCGACCGCCATCGCCGCACGAGCCAATACTGGCACCATTTGGCTACGGCCACCGCTGCTTTCACCGGTTGCACCGGGAAGCTGGGTCGAGTGAGTGCAATCCATAATCACCGGAAATCCAAGTTCCCGCATTTCTACAAGACCTGTCATATCGTTAATTAAGCGATTGTATCCAAATGTAGTTCCACGTTCACAGAGCAGAAGTTTTGAATTGCCGGCATTGACCGCTTTTTTAGCAATCGATTTCATATCCCAAGGTGCTAGAAATTGGCCCTTTTTGATGTGAATGACTTTTCCAGTTTGTGCAGCAGCCACCATTAGATCTGTCTGTCGCGATAAAAATGCAGGAATTTGAATGACATCAGCAACTCGGGACATTGGTTCCACTTGATAGGTTTCATGGACGTCCGTTAAAAGAGGCACGTCCAAAACAGATTTAATTTTTTCTAGAGATTTTAGCGCTGATTCAACTCCAGGTCCCCGAAAACTGGTTGCGCTTTGACGGTTGGCTTTGTCGTAAGAGCATTTTAGGATCCAAGGAATATTGAGTTCTTCTGTGATACGTTTGATTTCTTTGCCGGTCTCTAAAACCATGCCTTCGTCTTCAATAATGTCGGGACCAGCAAACAGGACAAATTGGTTTTTAAGTCCCCACGTGTACGTTTTGCTATTGTAGGTGAAACTGACCGGCTTTTCTAAATCTTTGAATGTTGTCATCCGCCATTTATGACATGACTTTTATAACACTTTCAATAATTTTATCTTGTGTCGCTCTGTCCATATCAGGGAACATGGGCAAGCTGACCACGTGTTCGGCAGCCTTCTGCGAATGTGTCCAAACGCCCTTTGGAGCCAGGTGTTCTTTGTACCATGGTTGATCTGGCATGATTCGAGGGTAGTGCACAACTGTAGGCACGCCTAGCTCTTGCATTTTCTTTTGAAATGTAGGGCGATCAGGCACCATCAAGGTGTATTGAGCCCACGCACAATCACGATCTGATTCAATAAATGGAGTAGAAAACCCACTTACTTTGATTTGTGACATTTTAGAACTAAAATAGCTGGCAATCTTTTGTCGCTGTTCAAGTTCCCAATCGTAGCGCGACATTTTTGCTAGCAATACAGTACACTGAATTGTATCGAGTCGGCCATTAATTCCGAGGCGAGTGTGAAAATACCGCGATTCTGAGCCATGTTCTCGAATTTCCTTCATTACTTTATAAAGGTGGTCGTCGTTAGTGAAAACCGCTCCACCATCGCCGTAACAGCCGAGTGGCTTGGCCGGGTAAAAGCTAGTTCCCGCCGCTATTGACAGAGAACCAGAGCGTTTACCTTTGTATTTGGCACCGTAGCTTTGTGCCATGTCTTCGATTACGTGCAAATTATGTTTTTTTGCAATCGCATTGATTTCGTCCATATCTGCCACTTGGCCATACAATGAAACCGGCATTATGGCTTTTGTTTGAGGCGTAATAAGAGCCTCTATTTTGGAAACGTCAATATTAAATGTTTTCGGGTCAATATCGCAAAACACTGGTTTGGCCCCTGCTAAAACAATGGTTTCTGCCGTAGCGATAAAAGAAAAAGCAGTTGTTATTACTTCGTGTTGGTCTGATTTAGCTCCGGAAGTCCCTTGCCCAATGCCCAATGCCATCATCGGCATAAGCAACGCATCCGTTCCCGATGCACAGGCCACTGCGTATTTGACGCCCGTGTGTTCCGCCAATTTTTTTTCTAATTCTTGAACTTCGGGGCCGTTGATGAACGCACCGCTCTCTAAGACCTTGTTAATTCTGGCTTGGATATCGCCTTTTAAGGCGTTGTATTGGGTTTTTAAATCAATAAAGGGAATACTCATATGCGTCCTCTTTTCATTTAGTAATTTGATTCTTGCAGTTATGATAATAGTAAAAAAAAAGCAAAGACCCAAAACTTCTTTTTGAAATAGTAAAAATTGGCACCAGCTGTCTAAGAGCGTGTTCAAAAAGTGTCAGAACTGGGGGGGGTATTCAAAAGGTAACGTTGTTTTTTGATCACAAGCCTTGTACTCTGTCTAGGATGAAACCATTTTTTGTAACGTTGCTTATCCTTTTGATGTTTGGGCTAAAAGGCTGGTCTGCGTTTTCGAACTATAACTCTATTTTACTTGGAGATCAGGCTGCTGGCATGGGTGGCGCGGCAACTGCATTAGTTGGAGATGCGTCGTCTGCCGCTTTTTACAACCCGGCTACTTTGGCCCGTCTTAATGGGGCGACATTTTCTGCTGCGGTCGGAATTTATAAAAAATTTGATACCAATTATGGGGAAGAAAGCAATTTTACAAAAGCCTCTTTACGAGTCAATCAAGGTTTTTTTCGATCCTTGCCGGCTTCGACTGGAAACGTAATCAGGCTAGGCGATTATGTTTTTGGACTTTCGATATTGGTTCCTGATTATGACAGTTACAAAGGCGATTTATTTAAAAAAGATAATAACGTTAGCAATTTAACGTTTGTTGATGAATCCCTTTGGGTAGGTCCTAGCCTGTCGCGTGAAATATCTGATACTGAGGCTATTGGTATTACGGCTTATTACACCGCTCGAAATTTTACACGATCCAGCACGGATTTGGTTTATGATTCGGCAACGACTGCGACTTTGTATAATCAGGAAAAAACAATCGTAGAAAACAGTTTGGTTTTTGTATTAGGTTATTACAATCAAATTTCAGATCAGTGGGGTCTTGGCGTTTCAGTACGGCCAAAAGCTATGCGGGTGGCTGGTGTTGCGACTTTATTTGAATCAAACACTCAGATTGATACGACAACTAATTTGCTTTCCGTACAGACGAGAAATGAACCAGACAGGGCCACTCGCGTTGTTATTCCGGGAAAAATTTCTTTTGGTGCGTCTTATCGTCCGGACAACGCTTCTTTTTTTACCTGGGATATCAGTCTTCATGAAGGCATTACTTATATCGATTTAGAAGATGAAAAGCTGGGAACTAAAAATAGCCATAAAGCAGTTTGGAATGTAGCTATGGGTTACGAAATTTCTTTTATCGAGTGGCTAAAAATGCGAGTAGGTGCGTTTACAAACTATTCATCCCATCAAGAACCCGACATAAATGAATCTAGATTACAGGAAGACAAAGTCGACATGGTAGGATTCAGTGCTAACTTTGTTTTTATTGCAGGCAAACGGATTGGCTACACATTTGGCGGGTACTATACAGGCGGTAACGGTAAATCAAGTCAGTACATTCAAAAAAGGTACGATGTTGTTGCCAAAGCAGAACACATTTTTACTATGCTTGTTGGAACTGCTTTTTATTATTAAACAGGGGGCGAAAAAAAATATGAGTAAGAAAGATGTTGTAATTATTGATGTTCGAATGCCAGGTGAGTTTAGTTTGGGGCATGCTCAAAAATCATTAAATATTGATATTTATTCGCCAACATTTTTGGACGAGATAAAAAAGTTAGACAAGAATCAAGCGTATGAACTGTATTGTCGCTCGGGCAATCGAAGTGGTCAGGCAGAGGCCATAATGAAGCAGCTAGGCTTTGCTGATGCAAAAAATATCGGTGGCTTGGACGAGGCAGCCAAGCTTTACACATTTGGTGAAGAATAGGCTTCTTAGCGAATTAGCCGTAAGCCTTTGAAAACTGAAAATTTGAAATTTTATTTTTTTTAGCTTCAAAACTAATTTCAATTGGATTGCAACACACTTCGCAGTCTTCGATATAAACCTGAGGGCCTTCGTCGCCTGAAGGCTCCAAGATCATCGAGATTCGTTCTAAACAATGTGGACATTTAAAAAACTTTTCAATCGGCTCCATGGGCGTAGTCTAGCGGACCTGAATTCGAGCGCAAATTTTATTTTCATGATTTTGGATAATCAATGATTTTTTGGTGATAACATTCCAATCTTGTTTTGAAATAAATTCTTCAAACTCTTTGATCGTATCCATTTCACAGGACGAGGGCGCTAGGTCAGCATACGAACGATTGTAACTCGTGTCTTCGTTGCGTTTGTCTAGCAGGCTCATCGTTTTATAAAACTGGTCTTTGAACTCATTTCGAAGCTGAGTTTGTTTGGGTGTGCTTGGAAATAATGAATAGAGCACGCTTTGTTTGCGAGCCAAGCTCCAGTTGGCGTCCGGACGATTCATTTCTTCTAGCCATTTTGTTTTATCTTTCAACGAAGGTTTTGAGGCCGATGCGGATAGAAAAGACTTGAAACCAGTTTCAGACGTATCTTTTGATTTGGCATCGGCAATCAAGGTATCCGCTTGTGGGTGGCCTAAAACCGCTAGTCGTTGTATTAATTGCCATTTTATATCTTGATCTAAAGCCAAGTTAGTCAGTTGAATCTTTCCCGATAACAATTCAAAAACTTGGTTTTGTGATTCGTCAGTTTCAATTCGGCGAGCCCAGTTTGTAAGAAGTGTTTTTTTCCAATTGGCATCTTTTGAATTTTGGATTTCATTCCAAAAGTGGCGCTCCAATGTCATCAAAACCTTTGTTCTTAAAGCCAGCTGAATATCTGTTTTTTGCGGCATGTATTTGGCAATCGCACTCCAGTAGGAAAAGAATTGTTGTATTACATTTTGATTTTTTTCTTGTTTAAACTGCGCCGAAACCAATTTTATAAAATCTTCCATTTTAATGGTTCCATCACGTAAATTTAAATAGACTTGATTCCACAACACGCCCCGGGCTTGGGCGCTTGAGATTTGAGCCAAGTGATCTTGTGCCCAGTGTAATTGATCCGGGTTCAAGGACATTTTTATATAGGTTTGATCTGTGGCATTTGGAAAAACAAAATCAGGACAGGGGTGGGAAGACTTTATCGACACAGTTTCTGAAGGGCCGTCGGCCTTCCAATCATCGACAGTCCATACTTTTAATTTATTTCCATTGGATTTAAAGAGAGTAATAGGCACGCGATGGGGCCTCGGTCGATCATTTGCGGTTGGTGGTGTCAGTTCAAACTTTAAACTTGAAAGTTTAGGTCCTGTGCACTCGGGAGTTACCTTGATAGTATCGATCCCTGAATTTCTAAGCCATGAGAGACTCCACATTCGCAGATCTGTTTTTGACGCTTTTTCTAAAGACGCAATAAATTGAACTAGCGTTGTATTGGTGTAGGCATGTTCTTTAAAATAATTTTGAATTCCTTTTTTGAAATTCTTTTCACCAATATAATATGACAGTTGCCTTAAAACAGAAGCACCCTTGCTGTAAGTGATAGCGTCAAAGTGGTTTACGGTAGCGTTAATGTCGATTACATCGGTGCTGACGGGATGAGTAGTAGGGTATTGGTCTTCGATGTACGCAGAGAGTTTGCCACGCTTTTGAAAACTGGGCCATGCTTCTTTAAATTCAGTGGCGTTCTCTGAAGCGTTAAAAGACATGAAGGTCGCAAAACTTTCATTTAGCCACAAGTCATCCCACCAGTTCATGGTAACTAAATCACCGAACCACATGTGGGCCATTTCGTGCAATAGAACGCTATTCAAGTTTTCTCTTTCTTCGCGGCTGGCGGTGCCTCTGGGAATGTAGCGTTCGCTATAATTGACGGCAGCAATGTTTTCCATGCCTCCCGAACTAAATTCGGGAACTATCAGCTGATCATATTTTTTAAATGGATACGGATACGCAAACTCTTTCTCGTAGTATTTAAATCCTTTTTTCGTAGATGAAAACCAAAACGGCGCATCGACGTACTTCTTTAAAGAGGCTCTTGCAAACAGACGTAGAGGAATTTTATTATAAGTGTCTTTCCAGACTTCGTAGTTTCCGGCGTGAATTGAAAAAAGATAGGTGCTCATTGGGGGAGAATCAGGAAACAGCCATTGGGTTTTATCACCCATAATTTTTATACTGCTTTCAAGAGTTGTGAAAACAACAATCCAGTCAGACGGGGCCGTTACCTCCATTGAAAAAATCGACTTCAAGTCAGGTTGATCAAAACATGGGAAAACGTGATTGGCATCAAAGGGTTCCAGTTTGGACCATATATAAACTTTGTTATCTTCAGGATCTTGAAATCGATAGATTCCCCTGCCATTTTTTGAGAAATTTTGTTTATACGAAGCTACGACATGATTTTCGCCTGAAACTAAATCTATTTTCGGCAAATTAATTCTGTAATTTTCTATTTTAGGGGTGACTGCTTTTCCATTTATCAATAAGGAAATAATTTCGCCCCCTTTAAAATCGAGAAAGGTGGATTCTGGGTTTTCCATTTTAAAATGTATGTCGGCGGTTGCCGTATACGATTCAGACTTGGTTTCAAAGGCCATTTTTAAATCATATCTGGAGCTTGAAATTGCTTGTTTACGTGTCGCCGCTTCAGCCCTGGTCAAATTAGGTGCCGACACCGTTTTTGATGTATTATCAGTAGTTGTGTTTTTTGGCGTCGCACAATGAGTTAGGACAAGTCCAAAAATTACAAACAACGGCCCAAAAGTAAGTAGTTTTAAGCTCATAAATCCCCTTCCTATGAATGAAGCAGGATTCTAGCTAATAGATATTGCCCGAAGCAAGACTTAACTTACTTGCCCGGAACCACTTTTACATATTTGGAGATATCAGCCGCTTTTATTACACTGCGAGTGATTGTTGGGATTTGATCTTGCTTGCCTGACAATTGTAAATAGTTTGCAACAACGGCCATCGCTGCTTTTTCTTGGGCCGTGTAGGCATCCCCAGGGTTTGACCAAAACGAATCATCGGCCATTTGGTTTGATCCTTTAAACTGACCAATCATATAACTTGAAGAAAAATCGCTTTCGGCAAAACCTTTATCCGGATCAATCACAAAAAATAGTAATTGGCCAGCACCGCCGCGATCGGCAGTCCACCCAGCACAACACTCATCGTTGATTGGCGTAGTGGGAGCCCCATCGGTTGGGACATATATCATTAATTTTTTATTCGTCAAGAACGCGTACTGCAAACTTTGACCGATCAGTTCGCCAGCGGCTTTATCTTTGGCATCTGCTAAAGACCTATCTGCATTCCTATAATCGTAGCCTCCCAAATTAATGTTGGCGGGTCCTGAATTCCCGTTTATTGAATTCAAAACAATTTCTGGGATTGTCAGGTTGTCGCTACCGTCCGATATTTTGAAAAGAGTTTTAAATGAGGAATTTACGGGATCAAGTGAGCTATAGTTAGAAATTAGGGGAAAGTCCGCAAACTTGGTGTAGCCAGGGTTTCCTGAACTGCCGGTAAATCCAGCCAAAGGAACAAATACGGTATTAAGAGGAGTGCTCATTCCCGGAATGCCAGAAAGAAGCAATGCTTCCCCTAGGCCGTTAGTATGAGCCGTGTGATTGGACGTGTTTCTGACGAAAGATCCTAACAATCCAGAGTCAGAAATAAATGTTTGAACATCAAAAGGATTTTTTGAAGAATTGTCGAGCGAACTCACTGGTAATGCAAAAACACGAGTCTTTGCCGCTGCCGAATTCGACAGGTAGGATTGAATACCAGCAAGCATTCCACTTTTGTTAGCCCACCGTGCACCTAGGTATTTAGTGTTGCTAGCCGTAACAGCATCTTTGGATCCTAGGCCAAGGCGATTGTAGGATTCTAAAAAATTTCCCTCGGAATCCATCGGAATTACGTTCGCGGCTAAGGCGGCTCCGCCGGATAAATTAATGGTAATAAATGGAACCTCTTTTTCGTCATGTTGGTAGAAAAATTTAAAATCACTGGAAACTGTTGTCGTGTTTAAGGTGTCTTTTGCAGTTACTGTTAATGTATATACTCCGCTAAGCTGATCTGTCAGGTCGAGCGGAAAAGCGCAGGGTGAAATTATTCGTTGCGAATCGACACCATTCACAGAACTTGCGACGGTGCACGAAATACTAGAAACACCAGAACCTACAATCCCGTCGTCAACATTAACTGCGACCGAGAATGCGTTTTTTGGTGAAGACAAATTCGCAGGGGAAACTAAACTTATCGCGGGTCCAGTATTATCACGCGTAAATGAATAGCTTAACGTGCTTGTGTAGTAGCCCTGTGAATTTTTCGCTCTGACGTTAAACGTGTAGGACCGCTCGTCACTGATTGAATAGGACTTTCCAGTAGAGCAAGTAGTGAAGCTCGATTCAGAGTCAAACTGACATTCAAATTGATTGAATGTCAGACCATTCTCGACATTAAACGCAAACGAAGCGGAGGTAGTTTTCACAAAGGTACCAGGTTTGCCGGTGAGCGCTATATAGGCATAGTTGAGGTCAACGTTCCAAATTTTACTAATTTCTTGTACGTTGCCTGCTTTATCACTGGTTCGAACTTTGAAAGTGTGGGTGCCGTCCGCTAGATTTGAAAACGAGAACGGACTAGTGCAGAGGACCCAGTCACTAGTATCCAATTTGCAGCTTGAGCTCAGCACGCCGGCCCCGGCGTCGGTTGCAGAAAACGAAATCTGCAAGTTTCGAGTTCCTACGTAATTAGGCGGCGCTGAATTGAAAACTAAATTGGGCGCAATAGTATCTGTCGTCCAAGAAAAACTTTTTACCATAGACTCGTTGTCACGAGTGACTGCTTTAACAAGTAATGAATGAAGGCCTTCTGACACGTGGCTCAAACGCAATTGGCTTTGGCAAATCATCCAGTCTTCAGAATCGAATTTACAGCGAAAGGTAATCAAATTGTCCCATTGGCCGTTTACGATGGAAAACCCAATAGAAGGGTTTTGATCCATGCTGTACTGGTCCGGAGTGCTAAAAAAATCAACAGCGCGATTGGGAAGCGTTGCTGTTACTGATTTGGAATCATCGGCAAGGGGAACATTCAAAACTTCATTGGGTGCCGAATAATTCGCTGACGCATTCCATTCGGTTTTCGCGGCACTGCAGTTTTGAAAAAAAAGACCAGTTAAACTCAATAAAGTAAGCATCACAATAAAAAAAATGCGGTTCACAGAGCCTCCTAGGTGCCTTAGTACTATCGACAGAAACCGGTCGATAATTCAATATCCTAGCATATATAGTTAAGAAAAATTAGAGTCTCAGGTTGAGACACTATAAATCGAACGAATTCTGGTTACCTGTTGTCAATTTGATACAAATAATCCTAGAGTTTTGAAAAAATTTTGATTAGAACATAGTAGGTAGTAACAAGGGATATATATGAAGCATTTTAAAGTTCTAGTTTTAGGATCTGGCTCTGGTGGTTTAGCGGTGACATCGAAACTTCTTGATTACCTGTCACCCGTGGACATTGGAATCGTCGATCCCTCTGAATATCATTATTACCAACCGTTTTGGACATTGGTCGGCGGCGGCGTTGGCACTAAAGAAGAAACTAGAAAAGAAACTAGAGGATTGATTCCAGACGGGGTCGAGTGGATTAAACAAGCTATTGCGAAAGTGAATCCAAAAGATAAAACCGTAGAATTAACAAACTCTGAAATCGTAGGTTATGACTATTTGGTGGTTGCGACCGGTTTAAAGCTTAATTGGGATAAAATCGAAGGCTTGACTGGCAATTTAGGGAAAAATGGAGTTTGCTCGATTTATGAATATGATCAAGTCGATTATGTAAAAGAATGTATTTCGAATTTAAAATCAGGCATTGCTTTATTTATAATGCCGCCAACGCCAATAAAATGTGCCGGAGCTCCTCAAAAAATAATGTATTTAGCCGATTCGACCTTTAGAAATAATGGCGTTCGTGAAAAAATTGAAGTTCATTTTGCAACTGCCGGAAAGGCAATTTTCGGAGTTCCTGAATTTGCGAAAGCTTTAGATAAGGTAGTCAAAGCTAAAAATATTCAAACTCATTTTATGCACAAGTTGACTGGAATAGACGCTGCCAAAAAAATGGCTCATTTTGACGTCACGGGTGGGGATGGAACTGTAACTAAGAAATCAATTAAATATGATCTGCTTCACGTGGTTCCCACGATGTCTGCCCATAGTTATTTGACGGATTCTGGGCTAGCTGCAGTTGATGGCGATCAAAAGGGTTGGTTAGCTGTAAATAAAGGATCTCTGCAGCATTTGACATACGAAAATGTATTTGGAGTCGGAGATGTTACGGGAGTTCCCAATTCAAAAACAGGCGCGGCTATCAGAAAACAGTACCCAATTGTAGTTAGAAATTTAGTTTCTGTAATAAATCGTATGCCATTGACCGAGGTTTATGATGGGTATTCATCATGTCCACTTGTGGTTGATTTTGGTAAAGTGATCTTGGCAGAATTTGGTTATGATAATAAATTGATGCCGACGTTTCCAGTGGATCAGACAGTTCCTAGAAAATCGATGTGGATTTTAAAAAGGTATATGTTACCAGTTTTGTACTGGTACGGAATGATCCGCGGTCGATTTTAAAATTATTTTTTCCCGGTTTTTGTCCACTGACCAATAGTTAAACACGTGAGTCGCTTTCTGTTTGCTTCTAGCCGTACCACACGATTGCAAGTAATCCACTGTGCTTTGGCCCGTTTTTCTGGACTAAGTGGATTTTTATAGTTTTCAGCTAAGGTGGTTTAAGTTGAACAGATTAATTAAACTCATTTTGTTTTCTTTAGTTCTATTAATAACCAACGTCGTTTTAGCTGACACTTTTAAAAGTACATGCCTAAATACTTATCTTTCTCCGGGAAAATATGGGCCTAGGTTTTATTTAGATTCAACAAATATAAGCGAAAAATCCTTAGCCGAACAACTTCCGACGTTGAAAGTTATGAGTCAAAACGTTGAAAACTTAGGTGCATTTGCAGAACATCGGGTCGATACGGTTCTTGTAAATGGTCAACAAATAAAAAAAGAGATCAATTTCACGATGGTGAAAACCGAAAATTCAAAACAGCGTTTGGCTGAACGGATTGAAATCGTTAACCCTGATATTATAGTGGCTACTGAAGTTCAAAATATAAAAGAAGCGAGTGACTATTCAAGAGATTATTTGGGCAATAAATATCAAGCCATTTTGATTCAAGGAAACGATAGTCGCGGCATCAACATTTGCTATTTTATTAAACGAACCTTGAATTTAGATTTTGAAGTAGAAAGTCATAAAGAGTATCCTTCGCACGTTGTTCAGCAGCCTGGAATGCCTCCAATACCCATGTTTTCAAGAGATTTCACAGTATTAAAGATTCGTGAGGCAGGGGCTTCAAAGCAATCGCAACCGTTGATGGCCATTTTTGGAACTCACCTTAAATCTCAAATGGGTGGTGGAGATGGAAAGCCAGGTAGCATCGACAAAACAGCAAAAAAACGTGGAGAGCAAGTTTTAGCAACAATGGAAATCTTGTCGTCGTTCGAAAAACAATCTCCGGGGACTCCCTACATTGTGGCTGGTGATCACAATAAAGATGTTCACACAGCGCCAGAGTTCCAGCCTTATTTTTCTGGGGGACTAGAAGACACAATGACAATTGCCTCAGATAGTCCACCGGTCGACCAAAGATTTACACAGTACTATCAACCTGAAGGAGCCGATCATCACCTGGTAAAAATGAGCCAGCTAGATATGGTCTTAGCCAATAGTTCTATTCGAGGCTATGTGGTTTCTTCCACTATTCAACGAGATGTTTTGCCAGATGGAACACCGGTTCCATTGCCAGAAACTGGCAAGCAAATAAATCGCCGTGCGTCCGATCACGATGGCCTTGTAGTAATTTTTGATTTTGCAAAATTAATTAGGGATCGAGCCGTTCAACATTAAGGCTGTAGAAACTCCACAACGCGAGTTACGACCAAAGGATCTCTAAGAACACGTCTGTGACCAAGGCCGGTTGTTAAAAAGAGTTCGACAGCCGACCAGTTTAATTTAATTTCTTGGGCAGCCGCAATCGAAACTTCTTTGTCCTCTTGGTCATGTACGACAAGTGCTGGAATTGATAATTTGTTTCCAATTAGACCTACATTCATTTCCGATACGGGCAGCTTTACTAACTGAGTTAGGCTGTCTATAAAATAGCTTTGCGCCCGTGGACTCAACTTAATTGCTTCTAAATAAAAACGAACCACCAGTTCATATCGGGAAGGTCCGGCGACTAACACAAATTTTTTAATTTTTAAACCTCGAGAAGCAGATAAGACAGAACAACCAGCGCCGAAGGAATGGGCTATGACGGCATGATAGGCGCCTAATTCACTTTGGACATCAATCAGAAATTGGGAATATTCACCTACATGAGTTGTCGATCCCGAAGAATCGCCATGGGCTGGGCCGTCCAAGGCAACGACTCGAAATCCGCTGGCGACTAGTGGTTGCGCGAACGCCCCCATTTGGGTGCCGCGCCCGCTCCAGCCATGGATTAAAACAACAAGAGGATTTGAAGGCTGGCCCCATTCAAACGCGGCAATTCTATTTTGAATTTTGTATTTTTTAGCGGAACTAAAATATTCGTCTTCTGAAGAGGGGCGTGCAATTCGCTCTGGAGTTAAGAAAAGGTTTTGTGCCCAACGTGCCGTAGTTTTTGGAAAAATTTGAGATAAGAATGGCCAAGTTGCCATAGTCAATTTTTTGAGTTTTGAAAGTTTCATGTCATATTAAAGCTAACTAACATCAGCTAATTTCGGTAGCTGTTTTTTTTTTCTTGTGGCGTGGGTGGATGCGAACTGGTCGCAGTCAATTCAGGTGTGCTGCTCGTAGAGCGAGCACCGGCCGATGTGCCACTACAACTTTGAAATTGTAGCACTAACAGCACAGGCCCAACTACGGTCGCAATCGAAGTAAAAATGTGTCTCATCACCCAGTCCATCGGTATATTATAAACAAAATTTAAGAGAAAAACACTCGACCAAGGGAGAGCTTTTGCTAGTTCGGAAGCTAGCCCCCCCCCCCTTTTTTTACCCAAAGAAAACTTCAATCCGGACAAATTATAGAGAGAGGTGGGAAAACGATTAGATTTGCAACACTGAACGCCAATTTCCGCAGAGGCTTTAAACTTTTCTTTCAGCTTGGATATATTCGTTTAAAATTAGTGGTGAATCTGATTTTTAGGAGTACGTTTTGCATGCCTTTAAAATACTGTGCAAATCATTATGGTGTTTCTTTTCTCATTTTCGGTCGGGGCATTGGCGGGCCCGTCAGCGCCCTCATTTGCGGCTGTTCAATCTTTGGACGGTATCCCAACTTTTGTAGGTAAAAAACCAATATCCGAACAAGGCCTTTTATTTCGCCAAATTATTGGGGCAGCCAATGATTTTAAAGAAGGTGATGTTGCCATTGGTGTGGGCGCTTTAGATTTAGAGTCGCGAATGGGAGCTCGAACATTAATTTCAAACACCAAAGTGACTGATTATTTAAACCTAATATCGTCTTTTAGACGATGAATTGTACCAAATAATTTCAGAACCGATGCAGCGTAGAGCAAATCAAAATCCGTCGAAGTACGAGGCTATTCAGTCTTCAACGATTGGTGAATTGAAAAAGTTAATTCTGTCTAGTACTGCCGACGACATAAAAGCTAATGTTATGCCCTACCTACATAGCGATATTATTTCCGCCCTGGTTAAAATAATGTCCAATCAGGAATTGCAAACTGTCGGCGAAAAAATTTTTAATCCTTTGCCAAATTCTGACATTGGCAAAGAAGGTTATCTGAGCGCCCGTGTGCAACCAAATTCCCCAGCGGACCATCCTGAAGATATTTTTTGGCAGGTTATGGATGCGTGGTCGTTTGGTGTGGGTGACCTTATGCTTGGAAATAATCCAGGTTCGAGTACACCAGAAACAGTTCGCAGAACTGAATCGACACTAAAAGACATTTTGCACACATTTGGCCATGAAACAAAAATGCCCTGGGTTGTCCTATCTCACATCGATATTCAGGATCAAATAGAACATGAATCTGAAGGTTCCACAGCGATGCACTTTCAGAGTATTGCGGGTACGGATAAAGCCAATGCTGTTTTTGATATTTCAGCGAACCGGATGATGGCCTACGCCCACAAAATGCGTGATCGTCGTCAGCGAACTGGAAATTTTTTTGGGGTCTATCTAGAAACCGGACAAGGTTCTGAATTTACAAATGGGGCCGACGAAGGCATTGATATGTTAACTTTGGAATCAAGAAAGCAAGGATTAGGTCGCGCCATGAAGGATGTTCTAGGTGACCAGGCGTGGGTTTTGTTAAACGACGTTTCTGGTTTTATTGGCCCAGAAGTTTTTAAAACAAAAGATCAATTGATTCGGGTTGCCCTAGAAGATGTAGTCATTGCAAAACTGCATGGTCTGACTGGCGGACTTGATGTCTGCTCGACATTTCATATGCCTATTACCCCAAGCCAATTGCGTGAAGCCTTGGACGAAGTGATTAAAGCAAGGCCTGCCTATTTGATGGCGCTCCCTACGCAAAATGATCCTATGCTAAGCTATAATACGACTCCGTTCCAAGAGCATTTGCGCCTTCGAAAGGAAAACAATTTGAAAATTGATTCTAAAATGATGGCTTTTTTTGTAGGCATTGATGTTTTGAAAAAAGATGGATCACCTGGGACTCATTTCGCTGATCCAACTTGGGTTTTCTATAAATATTTGCAAGCTAAAATTGAACAAAGGCAAAAAATAGATAGTCGATATTTAGATCAGGAAAAACTGAAGACTTTCGAAGAAATTAAAAAGCTTGCGACCCAAGACATGAAACGAGTCACAGATCGTGGAGTACCATTGGCGATAGGCCATGGGAAAACAGAATTTGAATTTACGCCTTCGATGCAAAAGTGGCTGACAGATTTGGACACAAAGGCTCGAAAGAGCATTTTGAAAACTTGGACTTGGATTTACAAATGGACTCAGTTTTTTAGAGCTCCGAAATTAGTGACCGCCTCTGGGTCCCGAGACGAATATTTGTCTCGCCCTAAAACCGGAGAAATTTTAAATTCTAAATCTCAGGAACGACTTTCTAAAATTGATGTAAAGGGAAGTGATGTTGTTATTGTCGTCTCGGACGGACTGAATGCCGATGCCGTTATGGATCACGGGCATCTAAAACCGTATTTAAAACAATTGCGAAAAGCCCTGCAAGCTGATGGGCACCAAGTATATGATCAACCAATAATAATTCAAAATGCCCGGGTTAGGGTTGGCTATCGAATTGGCGAAGCGCTTTTTGGCGGAATTAAAAATGATAGCCGACCAAAGACAATTGTTCACGTTATCGGCGAGCGACCAGGCAATGGTCACAATACCTTTTCGGCCTATATTTCAACCTCAAATCAATGGTCAGAATCGTCACCAATGGATCACGAAAAAACTGTGGTAGTATCAGGTATTGCGGATACGGCCATGAAACCATTCGAAGCTGTTATGGAAACTCGAAACAAGATTAGTGAGCGTATCTTGGTTCTTGGGCAAAAGCCAACGTCTACAGTAAACCAATGTTTGTCTGTCTATTCACATTAGATTAAATTTGGGAATTTTCTGCTTCTAAATTGACTGTTCCACCAGCTCGGGCTTCGTTTAAGACTCGAATGCGATCAATTTTGTTAGCTGCCAAATATTTTCGAGTGGCTTCAGGTAAGGATTTCCACATTTTCAGCGCCAATAGAATCGATGCGATGGCAAACGGAATTAGAAAGGCAGGCCAAGCATGCCAGGTCTGAGGATCTTTTTCAGAGAGCAAGTTTCCGAGCACTATCGATTGAAGTCCTGTTCCTAAATAAACAAATCCGTCCGTGATTCCTGAAGCTGTTGCGGTCATCTTGCGACCACCAAAATCTGCAGCGGCTGTTCCCGACATTAACGAGTGAATTGAAATAGACAGCAAACCTAATATAACGGCGCAGGTGCCGACGACGATTGGGGAGGTTAACAAACTAAAA